>NZ_JACVEE010000007.1 GCF_015355755.1 Nocardia sp. XZ_19_385 | reverse complement strand
CAGCGATGCGCGCCCACGCCCGCGCCACCCGCACCCGCCTGGTCGATGTGGCCCGCGCCGTCATCGAGCGCCACGCCGACACCACCGCGATCCTCGCCCACCCCCGCCCCAGCGCGCCGATCGGGCCAGAGACAACCGATATCGGGACGACCACCCCCGCCGCCTAGACCAGGTCACCGGGAAGTCAGGCCACATCAACTTGTGCCAATGCCGCTCGCGGGGCGCGGCTTTGGGTCAGGATCAGGGCCATGCCTAACCGGACGCCGGTAAGATGACTTTCGAGCCTGGGAGCGCCTAGATGTTTTGCTGCCCGGTGGTGTTGGTGCGGTGCCGGCCACACCGAACGGGAGACTTCCGCAACGTTGGTTCCCTGCCGGGAGACCGTTGGCCGGTTGGGGCACAACGGGTTCTGGATAGCGCAACGGGTAAAGCCCCCCGTGCCGATGCGTCGCCGCGAACTGCTTGCATCCCAAGACACGCCGGACTCACCTCGGCAACGGCAACGGCAACGGCCGATGGTGGCCGATCTTGTTGTCTTCCAGGCGCATCGGTCCCGGCGACGCCCACATCCGGTGCTAGCCGCGAGACCCCGCGTGCTGGGGTCCACCGGTCCGAACACCACATCCGCTGCGGTGTGGACGGAACACCAGGGTGTGCGGCCAACACCTCTCAGGGTTTGCGGGGTGTGTCCCACTGTCGTCGCCTCTTGCCCAGCAATCGCGCCACCAGGTGCCCGGCGGGGTGCTCTCAAATCGGCTGCCACCGTCGCGATTGGTGTGGCTCTCTAATTGGCTTGCCGCCCACCGGGTGCCGTGCCGGAGTGGCTCGAAAGGGGTCTCCCCCACGCTCGAACTAGCAATGCCCTCCCGGCACCGACACCACAAATAGAGCCGTCCCAGCGAGGAAACACCGATGCCCGTCATTATCGGAATGGATCCACACAAACGCATCGGCCACCATCGAAGCCATCGACCCCACCGGCCGTGTGCTGACCACCGGCCGATACACCCCCGACACCCCCGTCTACACCGAAATGCTCACCACAGCAGAACGATTCACCGATCGGATCTGGGCGATCGAAGGCTGCAACGGCATCGGCCGCCACCTCACCCACCGCCTGGTTCACAACGGCGAAACCGTGATCAACGTACCCGCGGACCCCTCAGCGCAGGTGCAACAGTCGAAAGACCGACCCGTCAACGCACACTCGGCCGCCCTGGGAGCGCTGCGGTCAACGAATCTATCCCGGGTCTAAGCGGATTCGACGCTGATCGCGCTGAGCATGCTCGCCGACCTCCGCGACGAACTCAGCCCGGCCCGCACCGATACCGTCAACCGGGTGCGCCGTCCGCTGCTGGAACTCCGATCACCTCGGCAGTACGTTTCCTCACCTCCGCCTTTGAACACGTCTACAGCGGGCCCATGGGGCGATAACCCTGACCACCACCGCTTGAACCTTTCCGCCCCTTGGCAATAGCCGGCACGTGCACGCGTCCATTCGCAGCATTGAACTGGTCGCCGAACGTAACCCGGCCGGGGCTGGCGCTCCCTTTCACCGAAGTGCCAGCACGCCTGGCCGATTTCCTTTCATCGCGCCGGCAAATAGCAGCCAAGGGTGCCCGGCTTCCTCGGTCCAGTGAGATCGAGTTCAAGCAGGCTGGTGTGCGGCCCGACCAGGTAGAGGAATTCGCCGGACTCCGCCGCGCCGGTAGCGCAGTGGAAGTGCTTATGACGGCCGTGAATCTGATCGACGATGCATCCGGACGGATCTATCGCCACGGCCCACACCGCAGCGCTTGGAGCAGGGTAGAGCCGTTCGGGTGCGTGCCACAGCAATCGACGCAACCAGGCCGGGCTGGTAGCCAGCCGATCCAGCGCTGGGCTTCGGGGGTTGCCGATCACCAGCCAGGCGCGACCGGCGGTGAAGCTGGAGAGGTTGGCGCAGAATCCTGGCAAGTTCCCGAATACGGTTTCGCGGCGGCCCTGCTCGGGCCCGGTTACCCGCAGCCGAGTCAAGCGGTGCGCACCTGATTCGGCGTACAGCAACGCCGACTGGTCAGGGGTAATTGCCAGGCCGACGGCCAAGTGCAGATTCTCGTCCACGATGTCTACGCGGCCGTCGGGGGTGCGGCGCAGTAGCCGTCCGGAAGGGTGGTGTTCGAGAAGGCCCCGCAGTAGTGCTCGAAATCGAAACGGGTTGTCGGCTCGGTGAACCAGATCGTGCCGTCGGCGGTTGCGGAGGCATAACAGCGCAGCGGCACCGTATCCACGTACTGGGTCAGGGATTCCACGTCACCGGAGTCGGGGTCGACGCATAGCAACCCACGGCGGGCATCGCACACCAGCAGTCGCCCGTCGGGCAGCATCTCCAAACCCAGCGGTCGTCCACCGGTGTCCGCGAATCCGTCCCCCCTCGGACGCAACCGACGGCGGCACCCGAGAAGCCACCGCAGTCAGACCGCCATTGACAGCCCCGCAGTTGGCAGATGGCCAACCGCGGCGTGCCGATGAGCGGAGCGATGGGGAGCGCCAGCAGTGGCGCTCCGACGAGAACCCTGAGACCGGCAACTGAGGCGCGGACAGCACGGAGCACCGTTGACTAGCGACTCACCGATGGGTCCGGCCCACAGGGCTCGATCCTGCCCATGTGCGTGTGTTGGAAAGCCCTGCCAGCCAACCAATCTGGGCGGGAAGACCCACGCCCGCCGCGGCAGACGACTGCGTTCGTTGTATGGAGTTGTCCATCCCCTCTTCGATGCCTTCGTCGCCAGACGGTGCGACAGCGCTGGCCCCAGTCATATATTTTCGCGCCCGAATGGACTCGCGCAGTAGGAAACCGACGGGTCCGCCTCTCTGTTTACCAATCGGCCGCGCTCAAACCGGGAAGGGGAAAGTCAGGAAATTTTCCAACGTCCGGCCAACAGTCTATCCGCCCCAGATCCCGCTGGTCACAATGAGGGGGATGCAGCGTTCGCCATGATTGCAATCATCGGCGCTTGGATTCATTTTAGATCGTATCGGTCTGGTCACAATGCAAGATATCGGCGTTTGTTGCGCGCGCATGACAAACGACTACGGCGGAACGTATCGGCAGGGGTTCGGTTATGAAGACTAGCGCTCTTGAAGTATGCGATCTAACTGTCGGCGAGAAGATCGAGCTGCGGCGCCGCAGGCGTGGGCTGTCACGCCGGGCGTTGGCCGAGCTCGTAGGACGGAGCGAGGAGTGGATGCGGCTCATCGAGACCGGCCGCCATCCACTCGACAGTGTGCGAATGATTCTGCGGTTGGCACAGATTCTGCGTATCGAGGACTACACCGAACTGATCGAGGTGGCGAAACCGGCTGTACGGCGCAGCACAGATGACGCGGAAGCCATGGTCGAAGTGATTGAGCCGACCGTCATCGATAATCCCGGAACCGGTGCCCTGCGCAGGGCGTGGCCACGGTATTCCTCCACCTCCGCGCTGGCCGCAGAGGTCCACCGATGCCAAGAAACCTGGGAGAACTCGCCGATCCGGTTTTCGACGCTCGCGCAACGACTTCCCATCCTTCTCGCGAATCTGCGCGCGGAAAATTCGGCTGCCGTGGCACTCGAACCGAGGGTTCGCGCTTATCACACCACCTGCCAGCTGCTGCGCCGCATCGGCGCGTCCGACCTGGCGTGGGTCGTCGCCGACCGAGCCGCCGAGAACGCGCTGCGTCACGGTTGCCAGTCCCTGATCACCGCCAGCGCATGGCATGTCGGAGCCACACTGTTGGATCTCGGTAGGTTGAGCGCGTGCGTCGAGTACTGCTCAGGTGCCGCCGGCGCCCTATCCGTCGAGGTACCGCAACGAGGCCAGAAGGCGGCACTCTGGGGTTCGCTGCATTTGCTTGCGGCCCGTGCCGCAACGATGAACAAAGACGAGGCGCGCGCCCAACGATCCCTTGCCCACGCCCGGGACGCGGCTCGCGCCTTCGGTAGCGGGGGCACGTATTGCGGTATCCCGTTCGGCCCCAGTGAGATCAACTTTGCACTGATGGAAACGGCTTTGTCCGGCCGCGATTTCGGTGAGGCCGTCCGCATCGCAGGGCAGGTGGATTTTCCGGAGCATTATCCGATCGCGGCGACCGCCAGGTACCACATCGCGCTTGCCTACGGGTTCGTCAACACCGGGGAGTACGTCGCGGCAACCCTCGCCCTGGACAAGGCGGCGACCGTGTGTCCCGAGGACCTGCGGTTCGACGCTGATGCACAACGAACGCTCTATCACCTGATGCGAAACAGTGGTGGCGGCCGACCGCGGCGCGAGATCAGCCGACTGGCGAAGCTGGCGCATGTGGGATAGCAAGCACCGCAGCAGAAGCTGAATGCGCCGGTTCAAATCTCGACGGTCCGTATACCCAAACCCCCTTTGTGTTCGAAGCCAAATTATGGCCCCGTGGGGTACGCCCAGTTTTCTGGGCAAATCTCGGGCGGCAGGTTCTAGCGTTGAGGTATCACAATCTCGAAAGGCACCCCACGATATCGACATCGGTTGCGTTACAAATTTATTCACGAAATCACGCCGTGCGCCATAAGCGCCTGCGGCGAGCCCCGAGGAGGCGCCACATGATGAACGAGTCAGCGGTTCTGGCGGTGGTGTGCCGACGGCTCGGCGAAGTATTGCGAATCGACGCAGAAGAAATACCGCCCGACATTCTGCTGATCGCCCTACCCGGGGCAGACTCACTTCGCCTCGTAGAAGTAATCGTCCGCGTGGAGGACGAACTGGGGATCGCACTTCTCGATCAAGAGAAGAGCCTTCTGGAAGTACGCACGGTTGCCGACCTGGCCCGGCTCGCGGCCGGAGCAAACCCATGACGCGGCTGGCACCGACTGTGGAGTTCGAAGCCTGGTCGAAGGCTGGCGATGCCTACGCTGCCCTTACGGCGGTGCGGGAGGCCGGCCCAGTGCGGCCGGTCCTGCTACCCGACGGACCCGAAGTGTGGCTGGTGACCCGGTATGCCGAAGCCAAACAAGCCCTATCGGATCCCCGATTGGTCAAGGATCTGCGACGGCTGCACCACGCCGATCACGGATTCGGCGGCCACCGGTACCGCGATGATGTCTTCGCGGTGTTCGGACGTCAGCCCGCCAACAGTGACGGCAAGGATCACAACCGATTGCGTATGTCGTATCGGCCATTCTTGTCACCGCGGGCGGTGCAACGGTGGCGCCCGGCGATCGAGAAATTCGCTGCCCAGCAGCTCGACATCCTGGCTCGTATCGATCGTCCCGATTTGCGTCGGGACTTCGCGGATCCGATAGCCGCCCGGGGGCTGGCGCATGTGGTCGGGATTCCGGATCGTCTCCTGCCAGCGCTGGCCAATCGTGCGCGGGAGGCCGTTACCGGCCTCCCGCCCGAAGAGATGGCCGTCATCAGTACCGATCTGATGGATCTGGTCATGGAGATCATCGCGGACAAACGTGCCCAGCCCGACGACACATTGATCAGTCATCTACTCGACCTGCATGCTTCGGGTCAGTGGACGCTGGCGGAAGTCGTCGGGGTGACCGTAGCCACGGTGACGGCGGGCCAGACGACAACAGCGACGCTGATCAGCGTCGGTGGGGCTGTCATCGCGGAGCAGCCGGGACTACGGCCTCTGCTCGGCAACCCGTCCACCACGAAGGACCTCATCGAGGAACTACTGCGCTATCGAGGGCCTGCGGTCAACGCGACCTGGCGATTCGCCCCTGTTGACCTCGAGTTGGGTGGTGTCGCTATTCCCGCCGGAGCGATCGTGCTGGTTTCTCTGGCGTCGGCGAATCGCGACCCACGCGCCTACAGCGATCCCGAGACGGTATGTCCACGGCGAGCCGAGAGCGAGCCGGCCCACCTGGGCTTTGGGCACGGGCCGCACTTCTGTGCCGGTGCCGCGCTGTCCCGGCTTGTCGCGGCGATCACGTTGCCTGCCTTGTTCGATCGCTTCCCACGGCTCTCGCTCGCTGTTGCCATCGAGGATCTGGAGTGGATCACCGCCGTCGTCGAGTGGCGGCCGACGGCCGTACCCGTCCGTTTGGAGCCGTCATGAAAATAGACGGCGTACATATCGCCGCGGCCACTGTTTGGCTCCCCGACCGAATCTCACAGTCCGAGGACGCGGTCGCCGAGGGCATCCTCGACGCGAGAGATCTGGCGCTCTGCCCGGCTCGGGCGGTACGCATCGCCGAGACCGGTTGCTGGGAAATGGGTATGGCTGCCTGTGTCGACTTGATCAAGGCTGGTGATGTCGATGCTGCCGAGATAGCTCTTTTGGCCTACGCGGGTGCGAGCTTGACCGAAGAAGACCCGTGGTCGCCGCCCCACCGCATCGCGCGCCTGTTAGGAGCTCGCGAGGCAGCCGCGCTCGGCATCTTTCAAATGTCGAACGGGGGCGCGGCGGCCGTGGGCCAGGCAATCGCCGCGTTGCTGCTGGAGCCCCGGAGCCATTGCGCGATCGCCGTTGCCAGCAGCGACTTCCGGAAGCTCCCGTACCCGCGCTGGGCCAGTGCCCCCGACGTGATCTACGGCGATGGGGCGGCCGCCGCGCTGCTCTGCGATCGTCCCGGCCCGTTCGTGGTGCGGTCGCTGTCGAGTGTCGGAAATCCCATGCTGGAAGCGACATTTCCGGTAGGGCACCCTTTTAAGCTCTCCGCAGGAGGCAAGGCCGCCAACGGTGGCTTCGCAACCAATGCTGCAGCCATACGCAAGGCCGTTGCGAAGGCCGTCGACCACGCGCTCGACGATGCCGCGATCGAGGCCGACGACCCGAGGATTGTTGCGGTCTACCCGACGAGGCTGGGGCGACTGGTTTTTCGCCAATGCGTCCAGCCGGCCTTGCCGGAACCGCTTCGCGGGCGCGGTGTCCTCTTAGGTGAGGAGACCGGTCACCTGGGTGCCGGCGACATGCTAGCCAACCTCGCTCACCTCATGGCCGACCGATCTCTGCCCACGGGGGCAGTCGCACTGTTGATCACGACCGGAGCGGGTTTCACCGCGAGCTGCCTGGTGGTGGAGAAGCTATCGATCGGAGCGCGCACGTGCTGACGAACAACGTATCCGGCACCAGCACCCGTCCACACTGGCACAGCGAGTCGGGCCGGCCGGCCTTTGATGCGCGCGGCATCGTCGCGGCCATTCGGGATCCGCGCGCCGAGCTCTGGGTACTCATCGACGGTGCGGGCCACCCGCCCGGTGTAGGCGTGAACGGCGAATTGTCGTTGTCGGACGATGGCTTCGAGGTCACCGGATGGCTACCACCGGTGTTTCCTGAGCAGTTGGGAGATCGTTCGTTCGCCGCCACCCACGGAGTCAGGTTCGCTTACGTCGCCGGCGAAATGGCCAACGGTATTGCCACGACCGAGCTGGTCGCTGCCATGGCCCGCGGACAGATGCTGAGCTTCTTCGGCGCAGCCGGGCTCAGTGTGCCGGCAGTGGAATCCGCTCTGAACGAATTGACTTCGTCCGTCGGCTCACGACCCAACTGGGGCGTCAACCTCATTCACAGCCCGTTAGAGCCGGGTCACGAGGAACGCCTGGTGGATCTTTTCGACAAGTACAACGTCGCCAAAGTTTCGGCCTCGGCTTTCATGGATCTCACCCCTGCGCTCGTCCGGTGCGCTGTCGCGGGATTGTCGACAGATCCCGCTGGTCGCCCGGTTCGTCGCCGGCACATATTCGCCAAGGTGTCCAGGCTCGAAGTGGCTGCTAAATTCATGTCCCCACCTCCGCCCGCGATGCTGACAGAGTTGGTCGCGCGAGGCGCTATCACCGAGCAGCAGGCTCAGTTGGCCAAGAATGTACCGCTCGCGACCGACGTCACCGTCGAAGCCGACAGCGGCGGCCACACCGACAATCGCCCTTTGACCGTGATTCTGCCTGCGGTCTTGGGATTACGCGACGAGTTCACCCGTCGATTCGGTTATACCGAACGCATCAGGGTGGGTGCCGCCGGTGGCCTGGGATGCCCGGCCGGAGTCGCGGCTGCCTTCGGATGCGGCGCCGACTATGTGCTGACCGGAACGGTGAACCAACGCTCGGTGGAGGCTGGCCTTTCCGACTCCGCCAAGACACTGCTGGCTGAGGCCGAGCTCGTCGATATCGTCATGGCGCCCGCGGCGGACATGTTCGAGTACGGCATCAAGGTGCAGGTGCTCCGGCGCGGCACGCTCTTCGCGGCCCGTGCAGCGCTGCTGTACCACGCCTACACCACCTACAACGACCTGCGTCAACTGCCGGCCGAGTTGCGCACCAAGATCGAACGCAGCATATTGCGGGCTAGCTTCGAGGAGGCTTGGGAGCAGACCCGGGAATTCTGGATGCACCGTGACCCCGAGCAGGTCGCCCGGGCCGAAGCGGACCCCAAACATCGGATGGCACTGGTATTCCGCGCCTATTTGGGCCGCTCGAGCCGCTGGGCCATCGCAGGTGATTCCTCTCGTGTCACCGATTACCAAATCTGGTGCGGCCCCGCGATCGGCGCGTTCAACCATTGGATCGCCGAGACTCCGCTGGCCGAGCCGGGCGCATGCACAGTCGTGCAGATCGCCCGAAACCTCTTGGAGGGCGCTGCGGTTGTCACCCGAGCGCAGCAACTGCGCAGTTTCGGCGTACCCGTCCCCCGCACCGACCTGTACGTGCCGCGGCTGCTGTCTTGACCGTCCTCCGTCGAAGGAACTCCCATGAGCGACCACCAGCAAATTCCGATCGCAGTAGTCGGCATGTCCGCACTCATGCCGCGATCGGATGGCATCGACGAGTTCTGGGCCAACATCGTCCAAGGGCGCGATTTGACCAGCGACGTGCCCGAATCGCACTGGCTCATCGACGACTACTACGACACCGATCCCTCTCAGCCGGACAAGACCTATTGCCGCAGAGGCGCATTTCTACCTGAGGTGAGTTTCGATCCGATTGCGCACGGCGTGCCGCCGAACATCATGGAAGCCACCGATCCAGCGCAGTTGCTCGGCCTCATCGTCGCGGACCGGTTGCTGGCCGATGTCCGCAGAAACGTATCGGGACCACTCGACCGCGAACGCACCGGCGTCATCCTGGGCAGTGGCGGCCTGGGCTTGATGGGCACGATGGATGCTCGCTTACAACGACCGGTCTGGCTGAAAGCGTTGCGCGAAGCCCGAGTACCCGAAACACACGCACTGGAAATCTGCGACCGGATCAGCGCGCACTATGTGCCCTGGCAGGAGGCCACGTTCCCGGGGCTGCTGTCCAACGTGGTCGCCGGCCGCATCGCCAATCGACTCGATCTGCACGGCACCAACTGCACCATCGATGCGGCGTGCGCGGGTTCGTTGGCGGCGGTCTACGCGTCGGTCAACGAGTTGGCGCTAGGCCACTCCGATCTGATGTTCACCGGCGGTGTCGACGCACTGAATTCGCCGTTCATGTTCATATGCTTCAGTAAAACCCCGGCGCTGTCCGCCACCGGTGACTGCCGCCCGTTTTCCGCCGACGCCGACGGGACGCTGCTGGGCGAGGGACTGGGAATGGTTGCGCTCAAACGCCTTTCCGACGCCGAGCGCGACGGCGACGCCATCTACGCGGTGATCCGCGGCATCGGCAGTTCCTCCGACGGACGCGGCAACGCCATCTATACGCCGGTTCCGCAAGGCCAGGCTCGGGCACTGCGGCGAGCCTACGCGGCGGCCGGATATGGTCCCGAGACCGTCGAGCTCGTCGAAGCACACGGCACCGGCACCCGTGTCGGCGACGCCACCGAATTCGCCGCGCTCCGAGAGGTTTTCACTGAGAGCGCTCCCGGCTCCCGCGGCTGGTGTGCGCTCGGCTCGATCAAGTCCCAGATCGGCCACACCAAGTCGGCGGCCGGCGCCGCGGGGCTGATCAAGACAATCCTCGCACTGCGGCACAAAGTTCTTCCGCCTTCCATCAAGGCCGACCGCCCGAACCCGGCTCTGCAGATCGAGTCCAGTCCGTTCTATCTCAGTACCGCGGCCAAACCCTGGGTACACAACACCGAACGGCCGCGCCGGGCCGCGCTGTCGAGCTTCGGCTTCGGCGGCAGTAACTTTCACGCCACGCTCGAGGAATACATACCCGATCGCGGTGGTCGCTGTGCTCCCCCGAGCCGTACCCTGTCCCATGAACTCGTCCTCGTCGACGCTGACAACATCGACGAGCTCGTTTCCCGCTGCTCCGAGTTGACGCGGGAGGAGTCGCTGCGGGAGCTCGCCCAAGCCAGTCAACAGGCCTTCGACCCTGCACGACGACATCGCCTCGCCGTGGTCGCTTCCGATATCGCCGATCTCCGAGACGGGCTCCACCGTGCCCTCACAGTCGTTCGGGCACAACCGAATCGATGTTTCGACGCGGGTGCCGTTTCCTATGCCTGCGGGACCGGGACAACCGGACCGATCGCCTTTGTCTTTCCGGGCCAAGGTGCCCAATACCCTGGCATGGGCGCCGAGATCGCGATGTCGTTCCCTGCGGCACAAGCAGTCTGGGATCGCACCGCCGCGCTCACCCTGGGCGACCAGCCGTTGCACGACCTAGTCTTTCCCCCGCCGCCGGCCGACGAGGCCGCTGGCTCGGCCCAACAGACGGCGTTGACCGATACGCAGTGGGCCCAGCCCGCACTCGCAGCCCACAGCATGGCTTTGCTGGCGGTCCTCGCCGAGGTGGGGATTTCCGCAACATGTTTCGCCGGCCACAGTGTCGGCGAACTGATCGCCCTGTACGCGGCGGGTGCGCTGACCGAGCGCGAGCTGCTACGCCTCACTCGCCGGCGCGGAGAGCTGATGGCCGCCGTCCCCGTTCCCGGTGCGATGCTGGCCGTCTCCACCGATGCCGGGCGAGCTCGGGACCTCATCGACGGCGCAGGCGTCGCCGAGGTGTGGCCGGCGAATCTCAACACGCCGGTGCAGACGGTGATCTCGGGGACCGAACCAGCGATCGCCACTATGGAGAAGGTGTTCGAGGCTGCCGACGTCACGACCCGCCGGCTGAAGGTTTCCGCAGCCTTCCACTGCCCCCTGGTGGGGCCAGCCGCAAAACCATTGCGGAAATTCCTGGACAACATCAACATCGTTCCGCCCACCGTCGACGTGTACGGCAACAGCAACGGCCATCTCTATCCTAGACAGCCGTCGGCGATCAAAGACAGGATCGCCGAGCAGCTGACTTCGCCGGTCCATTTCGTGGACCAGATCGAGGCCATGTATGAGGCCGGTATCCGAGTTTTCCTCGAGGTCGGCGCCGGCGATGCGGTTACCGCCATGGTCTCCGCAATTCTCGGCGAAAGATCTCATCTCGCTGTCAGTCTGGACCGCCGAGGCCAAGACGGCGTCGCGTCGTTGTTCGCTGCACTGGGTCGGCTCGCCACCAGTGGCCTGCCGGTCGACTTCGCCGCGCACTGGGCACCCTACCTCGCTCGAGAGGACGATGCCCCGAAGAAATCCGCTATGTCGCTCGCGGTCAACGGCGCCGCTTTCGGCCACCGGTATCCGCCCGCCGACGGTGCGCTGCCACCACCGAACCCAGAAACCACGATCTCCGAGTCCCCCACACCGGAACCCGCCCCCAAGCAGAAAGCGACAGAACACATGGACGATCCGCAGCAGCCGCGCCGGGACGACACCGCCGGATCGAATGGCACGCCATGGTTTCAAATCGTCGCCGACGCCCAGCGGCAAACCGCTGAAGCGCACACGAGCTTTCAACAAGCACTGGTCACGAGCCATCAGGCCTTCCTTCAGCTGGCCGAAAGCTCTATTGCACACCTTGCGGCGATCGTCTCCGCCGGCCCGGCGAGCGCGCCGGTGCTGCCCCCGCAGCAGCCCAACCCGGCATCGAGTACCGCACCAGCACAGCCCTACTCAGCTGCACCGGCCATCACTCAAGTCCCTGCGGCCGTGTCCAACGGCGCCGCCTCCGCAGCTCCGCCGACCGCGCCGCCGGACCTCCCTGCCGCCCTGGCATCTACTCCATACACCAAGTCACCGGCACCGGCACCGGTGCCGACGAATGGGAAAACACCTGCACCGGAGATCAATTCGGGGGCCAGTCCGAGTTTGGAGCTGCTGCGCGAGATACTGGCCGACAAAACCGGTTACCCCGCTGAACTACTCGGCGGGGACATGGATCTGGAGTCCGAGCTCGGCGTGGACTCGATCAAGAAAGTCGAACTGCTGGCGGCAGTCCGCTCTCGCGCTCCGGGGCTGCCCCCATCGGATTCACCGGAGATGGCAGAGCTGTTCAGGTTGCGCACCCTCAACGCGATCGTCGACCACATCTCCGCTACCAACGCACGCGCCCGTGCGGCCGCACCAGCCGTGGCGCACACGACCGCAGACGGTGGTGAGGCCTCCGGCTCACCACCAAATACGTTGCGGCGTTTCGCCTTACGAAGCATCACCGCACCACCCTGCGGTCTCACTCTCGCTGGACTCGGCGACGCACCTGTGCTGGTAGTCGACGGCGGCAGCGGCCTGGCCTCCGCTGTCGCGACGGCACTGACCGAGCGCGGTATCACCGCTACCGCTGCCGAGCAATCCCCAGTCCCGAGGAGCGCGGTGGTGTTACTGGGCGGCCTCGCCCCAATCTCCGGCGCCGATACCGCACACCGCACGCTCCTCGACGCGTTCCATTGGGCGCGCTCGGTAGCTGCGGTCATGGAATGCGACGGCGGTGTCTTCATCACTGTCCAAGACACCGGCGGCAGCTTCGGGTTGACCGAATCCGACTGTGACCGAGCTTGGTTGGGCGGCCTCGCTGCGCTGACACGAACCGCGGCCCGAGAATGGCCCAAAGCTTCGGTCAAAGCCATCGATTTGGCCCGAGCCGATCGCAGCCCGGAGGTCATCGCCGAAGCCATTGCGACCGAGCTGACTATCGGCGGCCCGAGCCTCGATGTCGGCTTGTCGGCAGCCGGTGCCCGCACCACGGTCGGATTGGTCGAAGCACCCAAGTCCGGCGTCGCAGCACCTGCCGTAACCACGGAATCGGTCCTCGTCGTCACGGGCGGCGCGCGAGGCGTAACCGCCTCCGCGCTACACGATTTGGCAAAAGCTACGCGTCCACGGCTAGCCATCTTCGGACGCACACCACTTACCGAGGAGCTCCCGGGCCTGTCCTCTGCTTCCGATAAATCCGCGATGATCGCAGCCTTGGCTGCCCGGCCCACGAACGACGGAGCCACACCCGCGCAGCTGAACGCCGAGGCCACAACTATTCTCGCGACACGACAGGTCCGCCACAACCTCGCCCGGCTGCAAGCTACCGGAGCCGATGTCCGCTACTTCCCGGTCGACGTGACCGACCGTACGGCAGTCGAATCCGCGTTGCACCGGGTCCGCGAGGAGTGGGGCCCGGTCACCGGTCTACTGCACGCTGCGGGTGTTCTCGCCGATAAGCGCATCACCGACAAGACCGACGATCAGTTCGAGGCCGTCATGGCCACCAAAGTCGAAGGCCTACGGGTGCTTCTCGAGGCCCTCGCCCGGGACCCGCTGCGCCTGCTGTGCGTGTTCTCTTCTGTGGCAGCACGATTCGGCAACCCCGGGCAGTGCGACTATGCGATGGCCAACGATGTGCTCAACCATGTCGCCGCGGCAAACACCCGCACCCGGCCAGGGTGTGTGGTTCGCGCCATCGGTTGGGGGCCATGGGACGGCGGCATGGTCACCCCCGAATTGGCTGCGCATTTCGCGCAGCGGTCGATCCCCCTCATCGCACCGGCCCTCGGCGCCGCGGCGTTGGCCGCGGAACTCACCGAAGAACCAGCCGACACCCAGGTCGTGATCACCGCCGGTGACGGCCCTCTCACACCGGAAGCCGAGCTGCGTGCAACTGTACGGCTCGGTGCCCCCCGCTACGCGCCGCTGTCCGATCATGCCATCGCCGGGACCCCGGTACTTCCCGTGGCGATGGCGCTGACCTGGTTCGCCGGGCTCGCGTCGGCGTGGCAGCCGCAGAGTCCGACCCTGGTGCTGCGCGACGTCACCGTGCTGCGCAAAGTCGTTCTCGATGCCGACGGTCCGAATCTCACCTTGAGCGGGGTACCCGATGGCACGGGGTTCACGATGCACCTGGCCGATGGCAGACCGACTCCCTGCTATCGAGCACGCGCCATGAAAGCCGGCGTGTTCAGCGCTGAACCATCCGCCTGGACCTCTCCCGAGGATCTCCAGCCGCTACCACGGCCACATCTCTACGACGGCGACCTGTTGTTCCACGGCCCGCGCTTCAGGGCTCTCACCGGTTCGGTGCTGCTCGGGCGCAGCGGAGCCACCGCGGAAATGACCGGTGTGTATGGGCTCGGCTGGGCGCGCAACCAGCCCTGGATCGTCGACCCGGCGGCGATCGACGGACTGTTGCAACTGGCCGTGGTGTGGGCCGAAAGAGCTCTTGGCGCAGCAACATTGCCGATGGCTGTCGCCGATTTTCGGGCTTACCGGCTCGGCCCTTGCCACGGGAGGCTCGAAGGACGGCTGCGATCGACCGATGTCGCCGACGAGCAAGCACGATGTGATGCGGCGCTGGTCGATTCAGCCGGGGCCATGCTGATCGAGTTGCTGGGCATCACGCTCGTCACACGACCGGATCTCGCCTCGGGGAAGGAGCGGTCGTGACCTTCGAACCCATCGCAATCGTCGGACGCGGCTGTGTACTTCCCGGAGCGCTCGATCCATCGGCGCTCTGGGACAACATCCGTCATGGCCGCGTGAGTCTGTCGACTGCGAGTGCGGATCGGTGGCGGCTGCCAGAGGATTGGGCCGACTCCGGTCTCGTCACACCGATTCCCGGCATCGGAGGATTCGTCCACGGCTTCGACGAGGTCTTCGATGCGACCGGTCTCCAGGTGCCCACCGAGCAAGTTCTGGCGTGGGATCCCGCAGTGCAGTGGGTAATTCACGCCGGCAGATCCGCGCTGCGGGAAGCCGGGTACCCGACCGCTCCCGCCATGAGCGGCCTCATTCTCGGTAGCCTGGGCTACCCATCGCGGACACAGGCCGCCTACGCCGAGCACATTTGGCAGGCGGGCCTGCCCGCCCGTTCGCGATGGATTCCCGAACCAGAACTTGTCGATCCGCGCCAACGCTTCTGTTCGGGCCTGGCGGGCCGGTCGGCGGCGCGCGCACTCGGTGCCGACTCCGATGTCCTCGTTGTGGATGCGGCCTGCGCCTCATCGCTGTACGCGATCAAACTTGCCTGCGACCGGCTCCACGACCGCAACGCCGACTTCATGCTCGCCGGAGGCGTGAGCGGGGCCGACAACCTGTTGATCCACCTCGGCTTCGCCGGACTCGGAGCGCTGAGCAGATCGGGACGCAGCCGCCCGTTCGACCAGGCGGCCGACGGCCTGGTGCCTGCTGAAGGGGCCGCTGTAGTCGCGCTGATGCGTCACGAGGACGCGATCTCCCACGGCCACACCGTGCTCGGTGTCATCAGGGCTATCGGCCTCTCCAACGATGGAGCGACCCGAGGTTTGCTCACCCCGGCGCAGTCGGGGCAGAAACAGGCGATGCGTGCCGCGTACCAGCTCGCGGGCCTGGATCCGAAGTCCGTGACGCTGCTCGAATGTCATGCGACGGGCACGACCGTCGGCGACGCCACCGAAGTGGCCAGTGTCGCATCGATCTTCGGCGGCTGCCCGGACCTTCCGCTCGGCTCGGCAAAGGGAAACCTGGGTCACCTGCTCACAGCAGCAGGCGCGGCAGCCCTGCTGAAAATTTTGGGCGCTATCGAGGCTGGCGAGCGCCCGAGAAGCGTCGGAGCGGACGCTCCCGTCGACGAGCTGGCCACGCGACCGCTGCGCCTACTCACCGCGAACGAACCCTGGGACGGACCACGACGGGCGGCCATCAACGCATTCGGCTTCGGTGGCAACAACGCCCATCTGGTGGTCGATGCCCCAGACCTTGTTACCCGCCCGGTATCGGCGCGGGCCCCGCTCAGCCATCGTTCGGAGATCGCGATCGTCGCACTCGGCGCGCGAGTCGGCGACGGCGCGTCCGCGGCCGATCTCCGGGACGCAGTGCTCGCAGGAAGAGGCGTGCCCCGACGTGCGAGCCTGGATCTCCGCCTGGATGGTTTGCATTTTCCTCCAAGGGATCTCGACGTCGCGCCCGCGCAGTCACTCGTTCTCGAGGCCGCACGGGAAGCAACCGCCGGCATACTCCTGCCCGGCAATACGATGGTGCTGATCGGGATGGGCTGCGACCCGGAGGCCGCCCGAGGTCAGGCCGGAGTCCGCCATGCCAGCTGGGCCGCCCACCACGGCGAACGACATGAGACGACAGTCGATTTCGGCGCCGATTTCTCCGCGGCGAGGGTGGTCGCGGCGATGGCCAATGTCTACGCGAACCGCATCGGCTCCCAGCTCGGCCTCACCGGGCCGGCGTTCGCCGTGTCCGCCGAGGAGGCGTCCGGGCCGACCGCGCTCAGGCAAGCGATCCGCGCTCTGCGAGCCGGCGAGGTCGAGGCGGCTGTTGTCGGCGCGGTCGACCTGTCCGCGGAACCGGTGCACAGCGCGGCGATGCGCGCCGTGCAGGACGAGGCCGAACCCGGCGACGCCGCGGTTGTGCTAGTCCTTAAACGACTGTCCGACGTGCAGCGCGACGAAGACGACGTGCTCGCCATCCTCGAGCCGGAGACACCCACAGCGGATCTGTCCGTCGGGTTCGGCGCGGACTTCGATCCGGCAGATCTGTTCGGCAGCGCGCATGCCGCCAGCGGCCTGCTCGCCGTGGCCGTGGCGGTCCTGGCGCTGCGACATCGCGCTCGGTTCCGAGCCGGGTACAGGGCCGATCCGGCACTGGCAGCCGAGACCGCAGAAGCGATCGTCCCCCAGCTCGGCGGACCGACCACTCGCGTCTGCTTGCGCGCGGGGAACCGTGCCACCACCGTGGCTCGACGCCGTGAAGTCCATGTCTTCTCCGGCACGGACGCGCCGCAGGCGCTTGCCGCATTGGAGTCCGGCCGGCCTAATCATGACGGCCCGGCCCGCATCGCGGTATGTGCGGAATCGCTGGCCGAAGCGCAGGCGCGGGCCGCGGCGGCGCGCGGATGGCTGTCGGATGGCGGCCCACGCCCTGCGGGCATGGCGTTCCGGGCTGCTCCGCTCAGCGGTGAAACGGCATTCGTGTTCACCAACGGGTCTGCGGCGTATCCCTGGATGGGCCAGGAGCTGATGCTCGCCCTTCCAACTCTGATGGACGCTGTGGAAACCCGTTTCGGTGACCTGTCGTTGGCAGCGGGCTGGGCTTACCGTGAGCCCGGGAAGCCGGCCGGAGCCCTCGATCAGATCCAGGCGGTCACAGTCTTGGCGGCGTTGCACGCGGAGATCGCGCGCAACGTGCTCGGCCTTGGTCCGTCGGCTGCTCTCGGATACTCCTCGGGAGAATCAACCGCGCTGCTGGTCATGGGCGCGTGGACCGAGCCCGAGCGGATGAACACGGAATTCCGGGACAGCGAGCTCTTCTCGCGCGATCTCGCCGGTGAGCTCCGAGCGGTGCGTGAACATTGGGCGGCCGCAGGGATCACCGGGCATCAGTGGAGCACGTACCTGGTCTCGGCGACAGCGGAGCAAGTCCGGGCGGCCCTCATCGACCGACCCGCTGTCCATCTGATGGCCATCACCTCACCGGAGACCTGTGTACTGGGCGGCGAGGCCCACCAATGTCAGGCAGCCCTTCGGGATCTCGACGCGTCCGCAGTGATCGCCGTCGACTACGACATCGTCGCGCACGCACCCGAATTGGCTGCCGTGGCCGGCCAGTGGCGCGACCTCCATCTCCAACCGACCACCGACATCCCCGGCGTCCGTTTCTACAGCGGCGCGACCGCCGAGCCCTACCGCCCCACGCCCGAGCGCGTCGCCCAAGCGATCACCGACCAAGGGCTCGGCACCATCGACTTCGTCGCGCTGATCGAACGGGCCTACGCTGACGGAGCGCGGATCTTCATCGAACACGGCCCATCGGCGCTGTGCACAGGTTGGATCAAACGGATCCTGGGCGACCGTGACCACCTCGCGGTCGCATGGGACGGCGGCCACGACCCGATCACCAGCTTGTACGCCGTGCTCACTGAACTCGCTGCAGCAGGCGTCGCGATGGACTTGGCGGCGCTATCTCATCTCCTACACGACCGGCCCTCCGCGCAACACGTCGGAAAACACCTGCAGATCGCCGCGCACCCGGACACGATCCGCCCACGGACCAACCTGAACCCAGCCACGATGGCCGCCGCGCCCCAGTACATCGAGTTCGCTTCGGAAGAACACCTTTCGAGGCCGGTAGCGCGAACGGCGCCAGCAGTCGACGCGAACGTTCACACCTTGGCCGCAACCCAATTCCGGCTGATGGCAGCGACACACGCTCACCATCTCGCATTGTGCAGCGAAGCCCACACACGCTTCCTCGCCCACAGCGACCGCCTCGCGCAGCTTCTGCGGCCGCACGCCACGAGCTCGGGCGAAGTCCCCCCTCCGACAGCACACCCGGGCCCCACTTTCGATCGTGCCGATCTCGAATTCCTCGCTACCGGACAGGTTTCCGAACTCTTCGGTCCGGCCTTCGCAATCCAAGACGGCAACGTTCGGCAAACCCGAATGCCATCACCACCGATGCTGCTGGTCGACCGAGTCACCGGCATCGACGCCGAACCAGCCACCCTCGGCACCGGCACGATCTGGACCGAAACCGACATTCGGTCCGACAGCTGGTATCTCGATCAGACCGGGCGGATACCGCCCGGCCTACTGATCGAGGCCGGTCAGGCGGACCTGCTGCTGATCAGCTGGCTCGGTGTGGATCTCGCCAACCGCGGCGAGCGCGTGTATCGGCTTTTGGGCTGTGAGGCAACCTTTCACACCGCGCCGCCGACTACGGGTACCACCCTCGATTACGAGATCCGCATCGTCGATCACGCCGAATACGGTCGGCAGCGCCTGTTCTTCTTCGAATACGACTGCCGCGCAAACGGTATGCGCCAGCTCAGCATCAGGCACGGCCAAGCCGGCTTCTTCAGCGACGCAGAGCTGGCCGCGACCGGTGGCGTGCTGTGGCACCCCACCGATCAGATTCCGGACGAACCGACCGATCCTGTCGCCATCGACTGCGGCCGGTCGGCTTTCAGCCATTCTGACGTCGCTGCGTTCGCCGACGGGCGACCGGCCGACTGTTTCGGACCGGAATGGGACATCACGCGCAGCCACGTCCGCACTCCGCGAATCACGGCCGGCCAGATGCTGCTGCTGGATGAAGTAACCAGCTTCCAAAGCAAAGGCGGGCCCTGGGCTCGCGGATATCTGCGCGCCGAAAGGACGATCACGGCCGATGACTGGTTCTTCGCGGGCCACTTCCACAATGACCCGTGCATGCCGGGAACGCTGATGTTCGAAGGATGTATGCAGGCAATGTCGTTCTATTTGAGTGCCGCCGGGTTCACCGTCGGCCGCGACGCGTGGCGGTTCGAGCCGGTCCCCGACCAGCCGTACAGCATGCGATGCCGCGGTCAAGCCGTACCCGCCAACAAGCGAATGGTGTACGAGGTGTTCGTGGCCAGGCTCGCCGGCGGGCCGTATCCGACACTCGAAGCCGACGTGCTGGTCAGTGTCGATGGAGTCAAATCTTTGCATGTACGGCGGCTTGCCGTCCGGCTAGTGCCCGATTGGCCGTTGACGCATTGGCGCGACTCAGGTCCCGCGACGACCCAGCGCACTGGAGACCTCGTGCCGCTCGCCACGCTCGGCGGGCTGGCCGGCTGGACCGAGGCCGAACCCGTGGCCGAGATCTCCGGGTTTCGCACCGGCTATCCGTCACTACTCGCCTGTGCCTGGGGGCCCGGCAGCCAAGCCCTGGGTCCGGCGTGCAGCCGTTTCGACAGTGGTCTGGTGCGTGGTCCCCGCCTCCCCGCCCCGCCCTACCTGGCCATGACACGCGTCAGCGACGTCACCGGCCCCTACTGCGGATTCGAGATCGGAAGCAGTGTCGTCGCCGCGTACGACGTGCCGGATGAAGCGTGGTACTTCACGGAGAGCCCGGCGGGGGTGATGCCGCTCGCCATCCTGATGGAGGTCGCGCTACAGCCTTGCGGCTGGCTCGGCGCCTACGCCGGCAGCATGCTGCGCCTCGACGCCGAGCTCTTCATCCGCAACCTCGACGGCAGGATCGTCGTGTCCGCACAGGTAGCCCCGACCGCCAAGAAGATCACTACCCGAGCCGAACTTCGATCGATCGCGGAAATGCGGGGCAGCATCATCCAGTCCTACGAGATCCACTGCGAGCTGGATGGCGTCACCTTACTCAGTGGCACAACGACTTTCGGATACTTCACAGCGGAAACGCTGGCGCAGCAGGTTGGTTTGCCGCCGACCGACCGCGAACGGGTGCACCTGACAGAACCCTCCGACTACCGCAGACCTGCTCTTCGGCCCGGCATGGCGGACTCGATGCTGCTGATGCTCGATCAAATCACCGGCTACTGGCCTGCCGGGGGAAGGGCTGGGCGGGGGCGGATCCGAGCGGAAAAACAGGTCGACGCGGGCGACTGGTTCTTTAAAGCACACTTCTTCCAGGACCCGGTAATGCCAGGCTCCCTCGGTGTCGAAGCCCTCTCCCAACTCCTCCAATGGCTCATGCTGGAGAGAGGTTTCGACCAGGGGCTGATCAACCCTCAGTTCCAGCCGGTTGTGCTCGATGAACCGTTCACCTGGACCTATCGCGGACAGATACGCCCCACCGACGCCTTGATCACACTCGAAGCAGAGGTCATCGACGTTGTGGACGACGCACCCGACGCGTACACGCTCTACGCCGAAGCCTGGCTGTGGGTAGATGGACGCCGGATCTACCATCTGCCCAGGCTGGGAATGCGACTCCGATCGGGACCGCCACCCACCGAAATACGAGAACGCTTCACCCTGACCAACCACCGCTGGCTGAACGATCATCGACCGACCTTCACCATCCCGACGCTGCCCATGATGTCGGTGATCGACCGACTGTGCGATGCGGCGAATCGTTACGTCGGACAACCGATCACCGGCGCAACCGAGGTGACGCTCACCAATTGGATCCCCCTGCCCGCGATGCTCCGCACCCGGGTCACCGGCCCGGCGGAGGCACCGGTCGTCACCATGGCGACATGGCGAGCGCAGTCCCGCACCGACTTAGCTCGATTCCAGGACGCCGCGACCGCAGTGCTCACCACGTCCACCCGGCCCCGGCCCGCCCCGTTCCCCCCGTTGAGCGACCTCGAGCCTGTCGATGACCTGTACGGGTCCGGGTCGTTATTTCACGGAGCGGCGTTCCACTACGTCACCGACCTCCGAACCGGGAGTTCAGGCGCCACAGCCACATTAGATGTTGATAGCGGCAGCGTGCCGCCGAGCTACCTGCCGCACGGACTGCTCGACGCCCTCACCCATTTGACCCCACACGACCGGATGGAGCGGTGGAGCGACCGAATCCGGCCGGGGTGCGTCGCCTTCCCACACCGCGTCCGAGACCTCCAGCTCTATGAGCCGGTCCCGGAATTCGGCAAGTTGCGCGGCGAAGCGCGGTTCGCGGGTTTCGACGAGGACATGCCGGCCGTCGATCTCCAGTTGATATCCGGCGACCGGGTTTTGGTAGCTCTGCGATTGGTGAGCCGACTACTACCGATAGGCGGCTTGTCTCGGGCCACACCGCAGCAACGCCGGGCCTTCCTCCGTGACCGAGAGCCCGCCGACGGCGTCGGGCTCTCGGTCACCGATGACGACGGCTGCACCATCCTCGAATCGGCGACCGTACTGATGTGGGATTCCCTACCCGGAACTATGGAACAGATATACGGCCTGTCCGCAGATATCCGCGGAGCTCAGCGAGTCGCGACCATCGCGATGAAAGAGCATGTCGCGCGACTGAGCGGTGTACATCCCCACCGAGTCCGATGCAATCTCACGACCGGACGCTGCCGCACCGAAACACGCTCTTACACAGTAGTACTCGACCACCGACCCGCCGAAGTCCGAGTGCGGACGGCCCGCTGAGAGAGGTCCACTCAATGAAAGTCGACTCGATCATTTCCAGTCTTTTGCGCTGCGCACAGGACACACCGTCGAAGACCATGTTTGTTTTCGTCGGGGATGACGGCCAGGACCGAGAAAGCGTCACGGCAGGCGATCTCGTCAACTCTGCGGACCGGATCGCGCACGCACTCCGCGAGTTGGGTGTGCGACCAGGCGATCGAATAGTCCTGGTGTATCCGCCGTCGCTGGAGTTCATCCGCGCTTTCACCGGTTGTCTCGCCGCCGGTGCGGTTCCGGTGCCCGTGTGCCCACCCGATCCCATGCGACCCGCCACGATGAACGCGCTCCAGAACATCATCGACGACTGCTCCCCCGCACTCGGATTGACCGATAAGCTCTACCACCAGTACCTGTCCGCGGATAGGCAACGCCGATGGGAACGGACCGACCTCGAGCTGGATTCCGGTACCGGCCCGGACGACTGGCATTTTCCAGCGCACCCAGACGTCGTGGCGCTACTCCAATACACCTCGGGTTCGACGGGCGCTCCACGCGGGGTCATGATCAGCCACGGCAATCTTGTCACCGAAACCCGTAGCAACGCTGACGCCCTGGGCGCCGAGCAGGGAATTAGAGCGGTCGGCTGGGTGCCCCACTTTCATGATCTCGGACTGATCAGCTTCATCGTCAGCACACTGGTGGGAACGTGTACCGATCCCACCTATCTGATGTCTCCATTGACGTTTCTGCGCCGACCGGCGACGTGGTTCGACGTGATGGACCGGGTCCGCGCCACCCACACGGCCGCGCCCGATTTCGGATATGCGCTCGCAGTACGCAAGACAACACCCCACCAACGAACGGGATGGGATCTCAGTTCGTTGCGGATTGCCATGTCGGCAGGAGAACCCGTCCAGGTCGCGACGATCACGGACTTCGTAGATTCCTTTTCCGTCAGCGCTTTCCGTCCGGAGGCGTTCTACCCCGCCTATGGGCTCGCCGAAAGCACGGTGAGCGTCTCCATGGGCGGAGGCACCCAGCTCCAACTCGACACCGATCAGCTCCAACTCGGCCACGCAGTCCCCGCACCAGCCGGCAAGGGTCTGACCTACATCGGATCGGGGCGGATCACCAAACCCGGGGCACGAGTGCGCATTGTGGATCCGCGCACGCGTATTCCATGCTCCGACAGCGATATCGGTGAAATCTGGGTCGACTCTCCCACGAACGCACTCGGGTACTACAACCGGCCGGACGAAACGCGAGACAGCTTCCAGGCCACCACCGACGATCCGGCCGACGGACGACGGTACCTGCGCACGGGCGATCTGGGCTTCTTTCGCGACGGCCAGCTGTACGTCACCGCACGCTATAAGGATCTCATCATCATCCGCGGGCACAACATCTACCCTCAGGACATCGAAAACACCGCCGCGGCAGCGCATCCAGACGTGCGCACGGGCGGAGTTGCCGCGTTCGGCGTTCCCTCGCAGGGCGACGAAGAAGGTCTCGCACTCTTTCTCGAAGTATCCACGGAAATGCCGCGTGCCGGTGCGGCTGAAGATGTCGTGACCGCTGTCATGTCGGCGATTCAACGCGCGCACGGAATCCTCTGCCACGCGGCCGTAATCGGCGGTAAGGGGCTCGTGCACAAGACGACGAGCGGGAAGGTGCGGCGAAGCGCCTGCCGCCAGACCTATCTCGACCACGCACTGCCACCGAACTCGGTCGAAGTGACCACACGAGAGTTTGTCCCCGGCCCCAAGAATATTTGGAAATCTGCACTCAGTTGAGTTTACGCTCGAAACACACCCAGGCGAAAGAAGGTCACACCATGCCGGAACAGCAAACTGCCGTCGCCGAAAAACAAAGTTCGATTACCGACTTGGAAAACAGGATTTCACAACTCGAAGCCGGTGTTCTGACGGCACTCGTCCAGGTGGTCGATGAATCCAGAAAATCTGGCCGACCGAAGCGCAAGCGCAAGACGGGCAAGAAGCGCCGGGGCTTGTCCAAGGTTCTGGGCCGAATGCTCAAGGATGCCCAGAAAACCGGCGACGACATCTTCGACAGTACCAGCGACATCGAACGCAGTATGCGCAGAGCCATCCGAAGGACAGGAAAGAAAAAGAGCTGGAAGTACTGATCATTCGACGCCCAGATCGTCCGAGCAGTCCCGACAACGTGAATTGCAGGTGACGGGACACTAGCGCAGGGTGACCTTTTGTGCTCCTTACATCTGAGGCGGCCGACAACCCGCCTGGTCGATCAGCAAACCGCAGCAGAGAACCCGGCGGGCAGCCGCGCGCGGCTCTGGGCAACCGTGGTCAGTTGCCTTATCGGTGACAACCTCGCCGAGCACCAAGATGCCGAGACCTCCAGCGGTGTATCGACGGCACTTCATCTCGATGGAGCCGATCCCGCCTTTTCATCGACCCAGTTGCGTGCACAGAAGTTACGAAAGGCATTCGAAGGGCTCGGCCCCTTCTACATCAAGATCGGCCAGATCTTGTCCACCCGTCCGGATATGGTGTCCGCGGCAACTACAACGGAGCTGTCGAAGCTCCATGACCAAGTTGTCGCGGCACCCTTTGCCGGGTTCGAGCACGTCCTCGAACAGGAGCTGGGAGCTCCTTGGCGCCAATACTTCCGCGACATCGACACCGAACCCATAGGTTCCGCCTCACTAGCACAGGTCTACCGGGTCACGATGCAGAACGGCTTGCCAGGAGTCGTGAAGATCCAGCGACCCGGCATCCGGCCGATGGTCCTGAACGACATGAAGACCCTGCGCCACGTCGCCAAGCTTGCCGGCCGATGCGCCCCCCGTTTCAACGCCGTCGTCGATCTCGACGCAATGCTCCACGTGGTCTTCAACGCGATGGAAGCCGAACTGGACTTCACCATGGAAGCCCAGAACATGGACGAGGCCAGGAAAGCGTTGCGCAAATTCAAGCACCTGAGCGTGCCGGAAGTCGTCGATGCCAGCACCCGAATGATGGTCCAGACCCTCGCGCCTGGCATGTCGATCGCGGACGCCAACCGCGACGACTTCTCGAAAAAAGAACGCAAGAATATCGGCAAAGACCTCCTGACCTTCATGTATCGAAGCTATTTCGTCGACAACTACTTCCACGCCGACCCGCATCCGGGCAACATCTTTGTTCACCCGGGCGAAAAAGCCTCACTGATCGACTGGGGAATGGTTGGCCGAATCGACAAACATGTCGCCACCATGCTGATCCTCATCTTGCTGAGCGTCTCCCAGAACGATGCACGAGGCACAGCCCGCGCTTGGATTGAAATGGGGCACGCGACACCCTGGGCCGACACGAGAGGGTTCTACAGCGACCTATCCATGCTCGTCCCCCGGATCGTCTCCGCCTCTCTTGAAGAACTGAATTTCGGAGTCACTCTCAGCACACTGCTCGCCAACTCGACTAAACGCGGAATCTACACCCAACCCCACATATCGCTGCTCGGAAAATCATTCGCCAATGTCGAGGGGTCCGTGCGGTACATCGCTCCTGAGCTGTCCGTAATCGACGTATTCGAGGAAGCCCTGACCGACATAGTCATCGACATCCTCACGGGCTTCTATTCAGAAAAGCAGGCGGCGCGCATAGCGCTCGATCTGATGCTCGGAAGCGAGGTAGCGCTCGAACACATGCGGAAACTCTCCAGCGACCTAACGGAACGTGATTTCACCGTTCGCGTCGGACTGCTCAAGGGTATACAACACGAAACCGACAGTAGCCGGCTCGGCTCGAATAAGCTCGTCCTTCTCACTCTCGGGGCCGCCATCGGCGCATTGTGGTCGCGCCGCATGCGCCCGTAATACCGCCCAGCGCAACAGCTCGGAGCGGCAGCAACCGGCCATGCCGGGTACATCTACAGCACCGTGACCTCAGTGCATGCCCGCGTTTCGGAAACGACAATGTCAAGTTCCGGTCAAACGCAGTGGGGCCGAACGAAGAACTCGATTGGCGTGTCAGCGTTCTCGAAGCCTGTGGCGTCCGCCCGCTACCGGCGCATCCTGCACGGGGGCCGACACCGGGTAGACATCGGTCGGTGGATCGAGCAGCAGATGCAGGCCCGCGCAGAGAGCCTCCACCATGCCTTTAACGCTGCGGGGGCAGAGATTGGATATTGCTCGCAGAACTAGCGCGACACTTGTATTTTGTTGTTTCATAATCGTTTCGTCGATATCGGAGTTGGCGGGCGTGGGCTTGGTGGTGTCGGCGCCAGCGGCAGGCGGCCAGAGCGTGCGTCAGTTCGCGGGCGGGGTGGAGCGCTATCGCCAGGAGACGGCGGATGTCGGCGACTGTGATCGGACCCAGCCCGCGTGGGCTTTTGGGTCGGTGGCTGCGGTGACGGCGAGGAAGGCGTGGGCGAGCATGGCCAGAGTGATGTGCCGATACCAGGGGTCCCATTTGCGGACTTGGTAGTGGTCCAGGCCGCATTGGTCCTTGGCAGCTTGAGAACACTCCTCGACGGCCCACCGGGCTCCAGCGACGGTGACGATCTGTTCTCGGGTGACGGTGCCGGGGTGAAAACACAGGTAGTAGGCGATATCGGCGGGATCGTCGAGACTGCGGCGCGCGAGCAGGGTCCGCACATATCCGGCCCGAAGGTCACCGAAGGAGGGCAGGGTCGCCCCTGCGAAGTCGTATTCGCGTTCACCGCGGACTCCGGGACCGCACGAGACCCGATGCCACGCTTGGGCGGGAGCGCGGCCGATGAGTGTGTCGACACGTCGGCGTCCATCGAGATCAGCCACGGTCTGTTTGACGGGGACCTCGACCACATAGGACAGGCGGCGTGCCTCGCAGAAGGCACGGAACTTCCCGTCTCGCCCGTAGGCGGAATCCGCAGCTACCCATCCAGCGACTACGCCGGCGTCCAAGGCGCGGGCGATCATCGCTTCGGCCGACCGTGGTTTCGTGATAACCCCTTGACCGCAACGGCTTTCAGGAATTCCCGCTTCGGCACAACGGTCACGGTCGCCGATCCAGGACTCGGGCAGGTAGAGCTCTCTATCGATCAGCGCCCGACCCGAGCGCCCGGCGTAGGCCAGGAAGACTCCGAGCTGAGAATTCTCCACACGTCCAGCCGTTCCCGAGTACTGGCGTTGCACACCTGCCGACTTCGTTCCCTTCTTCAAGAAGCCGGTCTCATCCGGGACCAGGACGCCATCCGGACAAGCCAGTGCCTCGCCGACGTACGAACGCAGACAATCGCGCAGTTCATCAGCGTCCCACCGGGACCTATTCAGGAAATGCTGCAACCGGGCCGGACCCACCTCACCCCCGGCCTCGGACAACTGCCAACTGTTCTTCCGCTCCACCGGCGCCAGTAGCCCCGTCGAGATATGACCGCGCCCATCGGCGCGGCTCAGCGCGATATAACACCCCCGCCACCCGCGCGAACACCTCATCGAAACCCGCACGCCACGCCGAAACATCCTCGGCCACAACATCATCCAGCATAGTTCATTGCCTGCCACTGGGCCGCCAAGCTCCGACTGCGACCCCCCGCCTCATCGGCCGGATAGTAGGCGTGGATCTGTCCGCGTCGCTGGCGCGAGCCGACGCCCACATAATTCAGGCTTACCATGCCAGTGCTAAGTTCCTGGCCACGCTTGCGTCGGCGTCGCCTGAATAGACGCAACTCGTCGGTCTGCTCGTCTTACTACCGGTACACCAGAGAACGATGTCCAGTTCGAAAGCCCACGCTAATACTCGCTTCGGTCGGTATCCCCATTCGCTCCTGAGCGCCATCGGAAACTGCCTCCGTTAGAGTGACCCGCTTTTGAACATAGGTTGTGCACCGTCGAAACATCGGCAAAGTACCTCTAGCCTCGATCTTTCGCAGGGCTGACGTTCTGGCCTGAGCGGCTTCGTATTGGTGTTTCGATCGTAATTTTCCGCATGTGGGAGCGGCAGACTGGCCGCGCAGCGGGCTGGCTGCCGGGTTCCACAAGCCCGGTGCGACACCGCTGCCATGACGCTCCCGGCAACGTCGCCCCAATCGCGGCGACCAGCCCCGCGTGCGCATCCGAGATCACCAACTCGACCCCGGACAAACCCCGCACGACCAGATCACGGAAGAACGCCAACCAGCCGGCCCCTGCCTGGACGGTCTGGATGACCGCCCCGATATCAAAATCGCGAACCGCCTCGGCGTCCCCCAGCCCTGTCGGCAGGAGCGTCTTTCACAGAGTGGAGCCGTGGCCCAGGCCGCTAACGCAGCACGATCACTTACTTCAGGGAAGCCAGAACCGTTGCTCGAGCGTTCGATTCTGGGTCACTCTGACCAACGTTCTTGCAAATGAAAACGACATATCGGCGTTGCCAGTATTTTACCGATTTCGCACCTAGATCAGGCATGCGAGTTCCACTGAGATGAGATTATCGAGCCAACCACCGGATATGACCCGAAGGCGATCGCAGAAAATACCCGAAATTGCGGTAGCCACCGCGACCAATTCTAAGTTGATGCCTCGATAACCTGCAGACCGGTTGGTGTCGATAAGTTTCATCTTGCCAATGAGAGGCAACATTCAGCAATAGAAACCGACTGGTTCCATCTAAACTTTTGACCCAACGAGGTTTTCGTCGCTACCTCTCTGGTTAAACTGAAACCACCGCTTCTACTGCGGATCAGCCGGCGGATACGAGGGGAGATGATCATATTGACAACTGGGATCGGCCCCCGAAGCGATAGCCAGGAATATGGCGTGAGTATGCTCAGGCATGAGGGCGACGAACTAATCAGGCTGCGAGCGCTGGAACGCGCTGTAGACTCGTTCAGCACACGATGTTTGAATGCGGCGATAACTCACACCCCTATCGACTTCCTGGAGATTGGCGCGGGTACGGGAACGATAGCCGAATGGATAGCAGGACGCGATGACGGCAACACTGTGGTTGCGACGGACTTGGATATTCGTTACCTTACCGAGCACCCTGGGGTGCGGGCTATTACTCACGACATCCGCACCGAGGGATTCCCCGACAACACATTCGACGTGATTCATGCTCGTGCCGTTTTAGGTCACATCCCCCAGCGCGACGCTATCCTCACCCGAGCCTGGCACTGGCTCAAGCCCGGGGGCGTTTTGTGTATCGAGGACAGCGACATCAGCATCGGAGAATCTGCACCGAATCCCGAACTGGCCGCCGCCGTAGGCGCTGTGCAGGTCGCCTTCGACCGCAGCATTGGTACCGATCTCCGCTGGGCGCGACACCTTCCGGGCTTGCTACACCGCAGCGGATACGAGTCGATCGACATGCAAGTGCTGCCACTGATCGTCGGCAACGGGTCGGCCACCGAGGATTTTATTCGAGCGTCATTTCTTCAGGTGAGTGCTTCGCTCACCGAACCGGACCCCGAGCTGGCCGCGATCGTCGAGGCACCCCTGCGCCGATTTACTGATCCCGATTTCGTGGACATCGCGGGGGCCTTGATCGCCGTGTGGGGATATCGGCCCGCATAGCTGTTCAATGCCGTCGGACATAGCCGCACAATCCTTCGTCGCTATGCGCACGGATTCGTCTTTGCCGCGCACGGGCCACACACCTCGACTCACAACCTCGACCGGTGAAGCAGCTAGGAATACCCGCAGAAGGAGCAGTTGTGGTAGCGAAATCCAGCGAGCCGCCTGAATACCCGAATCAGGCCATCGCGGTCGTCGGTGTCGGATGTCGCCTGCCCGGTGGGATCGCGAATCTCGACGACCTCTGGTTAGCCCTGTCACAAGGCCGAGACCTCGTGACCACGGCTCCCCCGGACCGGTTCGATCACGCTGAGTTCTTCAGCGCCGGAGACATCCGACCAGGAAAGACCTACACCGTATCCGGCGGATTCCTGGATGATATCTCGAACTTCGACGCAGAATATTTCGGACTGTCACCCAAAGAAGCATCACGTGTCGATCCCCAGCACCGGCTGCTACTCGAATGCGCAGCCGAGGCATTCGACGACGCCGCCATCGATCCCACGACGCTGACCGGAAGCGATACCGCGGTGTATGTAGGGATCTCCAATCGCGACTACGGCGATCTCCAGTTCCGCCATCCGCGGACATCGAACGCCTTCAATCTCGCTGGCGGTGCCTTGAATAATTCTGCGAACCGCTTGTCCTACTTTTTCGATCTCCGTGGCCCGTCGATGGCTCTCGACACAGCATGCTCGTCAAGTTTGACCGCCATCCATGAGGCGTGCGAAGTGCTGCGATCCGGGCGATCTCGTCTCGCTCTCGCCGGCGGTGTCAACCTCCTGATCGGGCCTATGACCTTCGTGGCGGCTTCGCAGGCATCGATGCTCTCACCGACCGGACGCTGTCATCCCTTCTCCGCTCTGGCCGATGGGTTCGTCCGGGCCGAGGGGGTGGGAATGTTCGTACTGAAACCCCTGACTGCCGCACTGGTCGAGGGCGATCGTATTCACGGCGTGATTCTGGGCAGTGCCGTGACCTGTGACGGGCACACCGCGGGATTGGCGATGCCCGGTGAGCAAGGCCAAGCCGAGATGCTGCGCCTTGCCTACGCCGCCGCAGAGGTGGAACCCGAGGAGGTCGCCTACGTGGAAGCACACGGAACCGGAACCAAAGCCGGCGACCCGGTCGAGTGCGCCGCGCTCGGTGAGGTTATCGGCCGGACACGTACGGGCGAGCCGCTGCCGATCGGATCAGTGAAGTCGAACCTGGGCCATCTCGAGTCCGCGGCCGGTGTCGCCGGGATGTGTAAAGCGCTGCTGGTCTTGCGTGAACGCCGGATCCCGGCAACGTTGCACTCGCTACCCCCGAGCGAAGGCATCAATTTCACCGGTCTTGGGCTCAGACCCGTCACCGAAGAATGTCGACTACCCGAGAGCGATCGACATGTCGTGGGAGTTAACTCCTTCGGGTTCGGTGGCGCCAATGCCCACGTCGTTCTGGCCTCGCCCCCGACGCTGTCGGCAAACCCAATTACCAATGGTCACCGCAGTTCGCCCAAGCCGGTGCTGGTCACCGCCCGCTCGGCACAAGCGCTGCACACCGCCGCTCAACGAATGGCCGACCATCTCCTCGACACGACTGATCACGGATTCGCCGACGCCGCCCATACCTCATGGCGCCGGGCACGTCACTCTCATCGCCACGTCGTCCTCGCCCACAACGGAAGCCAGGCTGCATCCCAGCTTCGCCTTCTTTCCGGCGGTGACCCCGCGCCAGCAGCCGCATCCGCAGTCGGTGCGACTGCCGGGAACATCGGATTCGTTTTCGCTGGCAACGGCTCCCCCTGGCCCGGCATGGGCGCCGCACTCCTCGCGCAAGACGATGTCTTCGCCGCCGAAATCGATCGGATCGATGAGACTATGCGGCCGTTGCTGGGCTGGTCGATCCGCTCGGAGCTGACCCGCCCGGATCCGGAACGCTGGACGAAAACCGAAGTCGCGCAGCCACTTCTGTTCGCAGTCCAAGTCGCATTGGTGGCCGCTCTGGCTGCACGCGGCCTGCGCGCCACCGCTGTCTGCGGCCACAGCGTGGGAGAAGTAGCCGCCGCGTACTGCGCCGGCGCTCTGGATCTGGTCACGGCATGTCGGATCACCTACACCCGCAGCCGACTGCAAGGCACAACGATCGGAGCCGGACGCATGGCCGCGGTCGGACTGGGCATCGCCGAAGCCACACAGGAATTGGAGGCGCCCCCGTACGCGGGAAACCTCCACATCACCGCCACGAACTCCCCCACCAGTGTCACCGTGGCCGGCGCGGAGAAGATCCTCACCCGATGGGGCGAAACCCTTACCGAGCGAGGCATATTCTTCCGCGACCTGGACCTAGCGTATGCGTTTCATTCTCCGGCAATGGACAGCCTTCGAGATAGCTTCATCAGCGAGTTGTCCGACATCGGACCGACAGACCCGAGCAACGCGTTCTACTCCACGGTCACCGGTACCGCACTCGCCGGCGCGCGGCTCGACGCCGAATACTGGTGGCGCAACATGCGTGAGCCCGTCCAGTTCTCCGAAGCGACGACGCGGATGTTCCGAGACAGCGGTTGCACCTTTCTGGTCGAGATCGGCCCGCACCCCGTATTGAGCAGCTATCTACGCCAGACCTGTGCCGACCTCGGACCGGTTTCTGTCATTGCGAGCATGCGACGCGACAGTGCCGAGGCTGCCTCCTTGGATGCCACCATCGCCGAAGTTCTCGCCGGCGACGGCCGAGTCGACATGGGGCACTACTTCGCCGCCGAACACGAGCACCGAGTTTGCGATCTGCCCGCTTATCCATGGCAGCGAACCGAGCATTGGCACGGTTCCGCGGATTGGTGGTCGACCGACGGCGCCTCGGACGTAGCGGGCCTGGCGGTCGGAAATCCATTGTTGGGCAAACGTTTAGCGGCGGCGGATGCGCTGTGGCGGCAATCGATGGATGCGCCGGGACTGGAATGGCTGGACCAGCACCGTGTCGCTGGAGCCGCCGTCATGCCCGCCGCGGCGTTCGTCGACATCGCCCTGTCCGCCACACGCGAGAAATGGGGCACCCCCGCCGAAATCAAAACCTTCACCATCGAATCGCCACTGACCTTGCCCGGCGAGGAATCGGCGGGCATCGTGCTGCTGAGCACACGGATTTCGGACCGAGACGGCCGGTTGACGATCGCGAGCCGGACCGGCGATCAGAGGACCTGGACAGCGCATGTGGCGTGTCGTGTGCGGTCGCTGACCGACCAGGACACACCGCAGCTGGATCTCCCCCGGCTGCTGCAACGGTCACCTGATCGCATACCCACCAGCCGGCACTACGAATTCTGCGAGCGGATCGGACTCTCCTACGGTCCCGACTTCCAGCCTCTCGAGGACATCCGGGCAGGAAACGACGAGACGTTGGCCCAGTTCCGGGCCGGGCTTTCCGCCGCAGGCGGCCACCAGGTTCACCCCACCGTTCTCGATGGCGCCTTTCAGGTGGCGGTCGTCCTGGTGGCCCGGGCCATCGAAGACACGGTGGCCTATCTGCCGCTCAGCATCGAGACCGTGCGGTCATGGCGTCCGGTACCCGATTCCGGATACATCCACGCTTGGGGACTGTCGCTGCACGGGCTCGAAGCCACGATGAACCTCGCCGTGGCCGATTCCAGCGGGCGTGTCTGCCTGCAAGTACAGGGCTTGGTGGTCCGGCGCTTCGACGGCGCTGTCGACACCGTGGCGCGCCTGACCGAAAAGTTCCGGCCGGACCTACTGCCCGATGGGCCGATACGGCCTACCGAGTTGGCCCGACCCAGCACCGAAGCGGCCCCGGCGGTACGGGAATTGGTAGCGGCCTCACGCACCCGCTATCTGCGGCTTCGACCCCATTTGACAAGGCTGACAGCACACCTCGCTGCCGCTGCTGTGGCAGAGCTGCTGCCGGGCGCGGCGACGTTCACCCTGGCCGACCTGCGCGCCCTCGGTATCCTCGACCATCACCTGCGCGCCCTCGAGATTCTGCTGGCCGTCGCCGTCGAGCACGGCACGCTGTCTCGAAGTCCGGATTCTGGATGGCAATCGCGCGAAAGCCCGCAACTGTCAGCGGTTTTCGCCGCCGCCCTCGGCGATGTTCCCGGTGACGCACCGGTCTTGCAAGCATTCAGGACGCTCGGCTCCCAATTGCCAGGACTGCTGCGCGGAACGGTGGACGCCACCGAGCTGATCGTGACAAGCCCGGAACCTCTCGGGCCCGTTACCTACGAATGCTCCTACGTCGACTACCAGTTCGATCATGCCCGGGCCTTGGTCCGGCGCGCGGTGGCGGGCTGGCCGGCCGACCGGCCACTGCGCATCCTCGAGGTGGGCGCCGGAACCGGCGCCGTCACCGCGGCTCTGCTGGCAGAGCTCCCCGCTGAGCAGACCGTCTACTGGTACACCGACCTCTCGCAAGGCTTCTTCTCCACCGCGAAAAACCGATTCAAGGATGTCGACTTCATCCACTACCAGACCCTGGACCTGAATTCCGATCCGGCCGACCAAGGCCTGACAGCGCAATCATTCGACCTCGTCGTAGCTTTCGATGTCCTGCACGCGACCAGTGACATCCGGGCGAGCTTGGAGCGAATCGCGTGGCTGCTGGCCGAGGGTGGCCAGGTTCTGGTGCTTGAGGAAACCAGTCCTATCATGCTGATCCCCATCTTCGGGTGGCTCACCTCGCTCTGGGGCTTCCAGGACACCGACCTGCGCACGAATGGCCCGCTGCTCAGCCGTCCGCAATGGACGCAAGTACTCACCGACTGCGGCTACCGCGACATCGTCCACTACGGCGACAGCGAAGAACCCGCCCGCAGCGACTTCACCGTGATGGTCGCCACCCGAGCGCCGCAGGCCACAGCGGTGCATCCCGAGGGCGATGGTGCGCGAACCATCGCTGATACCGGTGAAACTCGACGGTGGCTGCTCGCCCGCGCCGGTAAGCCCGGCGCACCCTCCAACGACTTCGGCTCGGCTATTGCCGATAGCCTCGAAACCCGGCTTCCGCGCGCCATCCACCGTCTAACGGGCACTGACGAATTCCCGAGTAGCGAGCAATCGGGCGCCGAGTGGAGTGACCTCGTGCTCGTCGTCGACGGTGACGCCCCGGTGCCACTATCGGACCTGGCGCAAACAGCTGCCCAATACTGCACCCGCCTGCACGAGGCCGCCTCCGCGCTCGACAGCTCACAATCCGAACGCCCGACACTATGGATCGTGGTCCACACCCGACACCAAGAGCCGGTTGCCGTGCCACCGGTTGCCGGGCCCGCGGCCGCCCTGTGGGGCGCGGCGCGGACCCTGGCCAACGAGCGTCCCGAGATCGCGGTGCGCCGTGTCGGCTTGGTGCATTCCGACACCGACGCAACCGCGCTGGAGTCACTGTGCGAGCTGTTGATCAACGGTTCGGAAGAAGACGAAATAGTCATTACCCAGGGCGGTCGTTTCGTCTCCAGAGTGGCGACGCTGCCGCGCGCAACAAAGCCAGGGGACGGAGCCGCCTATGTTCTCGCCGGGCAAACCTTCGGCCCGAACTACGAATTGGCCTGGCGGGAATGCGCGCGCCCGCGCCCCGGAGCCGGCGAACTACTCATCGAGGTGCGCGCCGCAGCGCTCAACTACGCCGACGTGATGACCGTCATGGGCCACGTCCCACCGTTCGCACCCCGTAACCCCGCCGGCGGGCCGATCCCGCTGGGAGTGGAGTGCGCGGGCATCATCGCCGAGATAGGGCCGGACGTCAGCGGATTCGACATCGGTGACCGCGTCATGGCCCCCGCCGACAACAGCCTCGCCTCCCACACACTCGCGTTCGCCGAGCGCGCGATCCCGCTACCCGACGGAATGACATTCCACGCGGCAGCGACCATCCCGGTCGTGTTCCTCACCGTGTTGCAAAGCCTTCAACACATCGCCCGACTCTCCTCAGGAGAAACAGTTCTGATCCACGGCGCGGCCGGCGGAGTCGGACTCGCCGCACTGCAGGTCGCAGACCACCTCGGGGCAACCGTCATCGCGACAGCCGGCACACCCGCCAAGCGCGACATGCTCCACGCGCTCGGCATTGAGCACGTATTCGACTCCCGCGGAAACACGTTCGACCATGATGTGCGGGCCTGCACCAACGGTGCGGGAGTCGATGTGGTACTCAACTCGCTCGCCGGCGAAAGCCTGGTCCGCAGCCTCGAACTGCTCAAACCACACGGCCGCTTCATCGAGATCGGCAAGCGAGACATCCTCGCCGACAACCCGATACCACTGGTCGCGTTCAAGCACAACATCACCTTCGCCAGCGTCGAGCTCCACGCCGCACTCGAATCCCCCGCCGTGACCGAACGGCTCCGCACCCTGCTGTCGGATGGCATCAACGCCGGACGCTACCGTCCCCTGCCCTACCATCTGCTCCCCGCACGAGAAGTCACCAGCGGCTTCAAACTCCTGCAACACTCACGCCATATCGGCAAAGTCGTCATCAGCCTCGACGAGGCACCCACCATCCACCCCGCACAACGCTCACTCAAGCTCCGCGGTGACCGAACCTACTTGATCACAGGCGGGTTGAGCGGAATCGGCGCCCGCTCGGCGATCGCTCTCGCCGACCACGGCGCACGCCATATCCGCCTGGTCAGCAGACGCGGAAAACACGCACCCGAAGCTGCATCGGTTCGCGACGAACTCACCGGACGCGGTGTCGAGGTTCGAATCCACACCGCCGACACCACAGACCTCCAGGCAATGACCACCCTGATCGAAGACATCGAACACAGCGGATATCCGCTCGGCGGGCTCATCCATGCTGCGATGGTCTTGGATGACGCGCCTCTCGCAGAGCTGTCCACCGATCGGCTGCGAGCCGTTCTCGCCCCCAAGCTGCAAGCCTCCGCGATACTCGATGAGCTGACCCGTTCCCTCGATCTCGAATTCTTCCTGGTTTACTCTTCGGTGGCCGCGCTGGTCGGCAATTCCTTACAGGCCCCCTATGTCGGAGCCAATATCGCCATGGAGGCCCTCGTCCGGAGTCGGCGGGCGGCAGGCCTGCCAGGCCAGGCCATCCAGCTGGGACCCGTTGTCGACGCCGGTTTCGTCGAACGAACCAAGCTCGCCGACCAACTCGCCCGCATCGGACTCGGCGGACTGCAGGTCGCCCAGGTCATCCAAGCGACGATCGAGGTGCTAGCAGACCCCCACATCGGCGTCGTCTGTGTTTCCAACACCCCGTGGCCGGAACTATCATTGAATAGACCGTCGCTGCGCGCGCCACGCACCGCGCACCTCATCGATGAGGTCCGGTCGCGCTCACGTACCGATGTCATAGACGACCTGTCGAGCCTCTCACCTGAGCAGGCGCGCTCGCACGTGGACGGCATCCTCCTCGACTTGCTGGCCAAAGTCATGAATTCGACCCCGGAGCAGATCGATACGACCCGCAAACTCGACCAACTGGGCGTCGAATCGCTCATGGCTTCGGAATTCGCCGCTCTCATCAGAAGCCGGCTCGGATGTGTGATTCCGGTCCTGGAACTGACCAGTGCACCCAGCATCGACGCTATCGCAGGACGCATCACCGCACTGCTGCGCACAGAAGACCTATCCGAGCCTGAACCGGCGATCCGATGATCCCGACGGAGGAACACGCCATGACCGCGACGCCCTACCTGACCGCATCCCCCGACCCCGCAGCCCGCCTCCGAGTGTTCTGCTTCCGTGAGGCCGGCGGTTCCCCCGCACCGTTCGCCAAGTGGATCGGCGCATTCGGCCCCGAAATCTCCATACTGCCGGTCCATCTCCCCGGCTACGGTGAGCGCAGCGCGGAGCCTTCCATCGACGACCGGGACACCCTCCTCTACGACCTGGACACCCACCTGGGTCCGCTTCTCGATGCGCCTTACGCGATATACGGCCAGTGCATGGGCGGACTTCTCGCCCACGGCTTCGTCCGAACGCGGATGCGCAAAGGCGAACGGATGCCGGAATGCCTCATTCTGGGTGCCAGCAGGGCCCCTCATCTGAGTTCGGAGTGGTACGAAACAGCTCTCAACTGGCCGGACGAGCGAGTCATTCAATTCTTCATCGAGCACGGCAGCGTTTCTCCGATCATCCTCCGACATCCGGAGCTGATGACACCTCTCATCTCCCAGACCCGCTACTATTTGAAACTCCTCTCCAGCTACACATGCCCCACCGACGAGCCGATCAGCAGTCCGATCCACGTATTCGCCGGCAGCAACGACAACTTCGTGCCGTACGAGATCGTGCGGCATTGGAGACCACACACCACCGCAGAATTTTCCGACCACATAGTTTCTGGCTCCCACCTGTTCCATACCGAAATGAACCCCGACTTCGCGGGCGCCATGAGCAAACTCCTCAACACCACGGCACAGCAAACCCGCGACTGACCCCCGGCGAAAAGCTGTCCCGACACCGGCAAACCTGCACGGGAGTCTGCTGACCCTGGTTCGCTGCGAGACAGCTGAGCAAACGCGACATCGGATCGAGGCGGCTTTCGCCGGCACCCTGAAACACGCAGTGCCCGCACCATCTTCGGCGGCCGACCGCGACGATCGATGCGGATGTCTACGTAGACCGGGTCCAGTCCGAGACCGCTGCCGGTCGGAGCTTCATCTGCGAACTGGCCGAGGAGAAGACAACTCGGAAGCGCGAAACTGTCGCCTATCGTGACGAACACTGCGTCGTGTTATTTTCGCCCTACCCTCGCCTCTACGGCTACTGCCTGCTCGCACCCCGGCGCCACGCGACCAACATCGTGTCGGACTTCACCGAGGACGACTACCTCGCTCTGCAACAACGCTGTCAGCGCCTCGGTCGGGTCCTGGCCGAGATCACGCCCTCCGAGCGCCTCTACGTGTTCAGCTTCGGCAGCATGCAGGAAGTCGCGCATGTTCACTGGCACCTCGCGCCGCTGCCGCCGGGGACCCCCTCTCCCGAACAGCAGTTGGCCGCATTCGGCAAGCTCGAGTACCTCGTCATCGCCAAGGCCGAGCGTGACGAACTTGCTATTTTCCGGGGGCGATTTCGATACCGGTTTCAGTCGGTTGGGACTGCCCCGAGTTCGGTTGACTCGCTGACCTGCCCCAGCTTTCGTTACCCGCCAGGATGTGAATCTCAGGCGGTGGCGGACTGGCGTTCGTAGCGTAACTCGTGCTCGACTGGCGACACATAGTCGAGCTGGGAGTGGCGGCGTTGCCGGTTGTAGAAGATCTCGATGTAGTCGAAGATCGCGTTCGCCAGATCCACTCGTGTTCGCCACTTCTTCCGGTTCAACAGCTCGATCTGCATGCTCGACCAGAACGATTCCATCATCGCGTTGTCGTAGCCGTCGCCGATCGTCCCGAACGAGGGCATCAGACCGGTGGCGCGAATCTTGTTGGTGAACGCCCAAGAGGTGAACTGGACGCCATGATCAGCGTGAACAATCCTGCCCGGCAACGGTTTCCGGTTCTTGATGGCCATGTCGAGGGCGTTGACGACCAGGGTTGAATCCTGGCAGTTGTCGATCGACCAGCCGATGATCTTGCGGCTGAAGGTGTCCATCACCGCGCAGCAGTAGACCTTCCCTTCTCGTGTGGGGTGTTCGGTGATGTCGGTGACCCACAACCCATTTGGCTTGATTCGGTGGAACTTGCGGTGCACGAGATCGTCGCCGGTCGCGACGCCGCGCAGTCGTTTGACCTTGGCCGGTCCTGGAAGGCCTGCGACGCCGGCCAGGTTCATCAGTTCCGCGACGAGGTTTTCGCTGACCACGATGCCCATTCCGCGGGTCAGTTCCGCGTGGACTCTTCGTGATCCGTAGGTTTGGCGTGATGCGCGATGGACCTCTCGGATCAGCCCAGTGAGCCATTGGCGGCGCATCTTGGTCGGCGCCATCGGGCGGTTGCGGTATTTGTAGTAGCCGGGTCCGGAGACGCCCAGCAGGCGGCAGCAGACCTTGGCCGGGTGTCCGGCATCGACGAGGGCATCGATTACCGGGTGAATCCTTTTGGGGCAGGCCGGATCCCCGAGCAGCCCAGCCGCTTTGCGCAGGATTTCGACCTCGACTTCGAGTTGGCGGATGCGTTTGTTGGCCTTGGCCAGCGCCGCGTTCTCCGGAGTGGTGTAACCGGGGCGTTCACCACGGTCGATCTGGTCCTGGCGGACCCAGTTGTGCAGGGCCGCGGCGCTGATCCCAACTCGGTGGAGGCGGTGGTGATCGGCTTGCCGGCCCGCACTAGCGCAACGGCACGCAAACGGAACTCCGGCGGATACGGTCGGGGCATGAGATCAGAGCCTCTCAGTTGGCGCTGATCTTCACACCGAAACGGGTAACAAACCCTGTGGCAGGTCAAAGATCAACCGAACCGGGGGCAGTCCCGTTCCTGGAGAAGCTTTCTGCGCGTTTGGCATCCCGTTGAGTGTCAATGATTGCGTGGCAGTGCTGATTTGCTGCGTGTGACCCGGCTTGCCGCGACGAGCTCGGTGTGGGCCTGTTCGAGCTCGAGGGACAGTTCGGCGGTGATGCGTCGCAGGGCCGCGTTGGCGTTGCGTTCGGCGGCGAGCTCGGTTTGAGCCGGTCGCAGACCATCCCGCTACTAAGAAACTTGTAGAGCCGCCATCTCGAAATGAGCGGAGCCTTCCCGCGGGCGCGGGATGCCCCTGCGTGATCCGGGTGCCGCGAACCGAATGTTGAGTTTCCGTCTGGTTGGTGTCGAGGAGTGTCCTGGTCCGTCGAATCTGGTGCAGCCTCGAATCGTGATCGCCGCTGAGATCGAGGGTTGGCGACGGCGGGCCGCCCCGAGGGGTTTGGCCTTGGTGGATACGAGAACATCGGAACCCCAACGGAGTAAGACCGCGTGATCGAACTTGTCCGTTGGTCGTGTGGCAGCCCCTTTCGATCCCACGGTGGGGGTATTTCTCGTATAATTGAGATTCGCTATGGTCGGGTTAGCACCTTCACCACGCGGAGCTTGAATTCTGAGATCATTTTGAGCGTGAGGCACCGGAACGACCGGGAGGGCCAATCATGATCGACGTCACCACTTCTCAGATCGACGATATGGACGCGGTGGCGGTGGTCGGGATGAGCTGTCGCTTCGCCGGTGGCATCGAAACCCCTGAACAGTTGTGGAAGATGCTGGTCGAGGGTGGCCACGCGGTTTCTGAATTACCTGATGATCGCTGGGAGTCCGAAGACCCTGCCGCCGACGCGATTTGGCAGCGCACGACCCGACTTGCCTCCTATCTCGATGATGTCAAAGGGTTCGATGCCGCCTTCTTCGGAATCTCCCCCAGAGAAGCGGTGATGGTAGATCCGCAGCAGCGGATTGTCCTTGAGCTGGCGTGGGAAGCGTTGGAGCATGCGGGGATTCCGCCGTTCCGTTGGGGTGGGACCGACGCGGGGGTGTTCGTCGCGTCCACATGCCATGACTATTCCGAGCGGCTGCGCGCTGATCTGCCGAACTTGGAGGCGTGGGCGGTCAACGGAGCGAACTCGTTCGGAATTTCCAACCGGATTTCCTACGCACTGGACCTGCGAGGACCGAGCATGACGGTCGATACCGCGTGCGCTGGTTCGCTCACAGCGATACATTTGGCTTGCCAGCATCTGTGGCGCGGTGAGATCCCGGCCGCGATCGTGGGCGGGGTGAATGTGATCGCCGCACCCGGGTCTACCGTGGCGCTCGAGGGGACCGGTGCTACCGCGCGCGACGGTCGATGCAAAACCTTTGATTCTGCTGCCGATGGCTACGGCCGTGGAGAAGGCGCGGCGTTAGTTGTGTTGAAGCGCTACGTCGACGCCCGCAGAGATGGTGACCACGTTCTGGCGCTCATCCGGGGGACCGGGACCTTTCACGATGGGGCGGGGCAGGGCTTCATGGTGCCTAACGGTGAAGCGCAGGAACAGATGTTACGCAAGGTATACGCCCGGTGGGGCATCGACGCGAAGAGCATCGACTACGTGGAAGCTCATGGCACCGGCACGCCGGTCGGTGACCCGATCGAGGTTCAGGCGCTGTCCCGGTTCTTCGGTGTGGACAGGACTGCTGAGAATCCCTGTTTGATCGGTTCGGTGAAGCCGAACATCGGCCATCTCGAAGCCGGGGCCGGGGTAGCTGGACTCATCAAAACGGTGCTTGCTCTGGTGCACGGGCAGATCCCACCGAGTGTGTATTCCGAACTCACCCCGGCGGTCAACTGGGCTGATTCTGGGCTTCGCGTCGTCTCGGCGCTGACTGCCTGGCCGAAAGGTAGCCGACCGAGACGGGCCGGTGTCTCAGGATTCGGCGTCGGTGGGGCGATCGCGCACCTCATCGTGGAACAGGCTCCCGACATGACTTCCATGCCGCACACCGTCGACAGGGGCGGGCCGAAGGTCTTCGTTTTGTCCGCCAGGTCAGAGTCCGCCGTTCGTGCCAACGCCGCCCGGTTGGCAGATTGGCTCGACGAGCATCGTGATACCCGGTTGTCGGCCGTAGCATCGACGCTGGCCCTGCGACGCTCCCATGTGGAGGTCCGGTCCGCGATCACTGCCTCAGAGATCGAAAAACTCGGCACAGCGTTGCGGGACTTGGCCCAGGGCAAGGGAGTTGGAGTCGAGTGCACGCGGATACTGCCGACCGACCGGCGCGATCCAGTCTGGGTATTTTCCGGTCAGGGTGCGCAATGGCAGGGCATGGGCCGGCATTTGCTGGCAGAGGAGCCCGTTTTCGCCTCCATGATCGATCGACTGGTGCCGATCTTCGAGCAGGAGTGCGGTTTCAGCCCCCGCGACGCGATCGCCACAGGTGACTGGTCGTCTCCTGAACGCACGCTGTCGATGGTCTTTGCCATGCAAATGGCGCTGGCACAGGTGTGGGCCGATCGCGGATTGCGGGCAGGGGCGGTCGTCGGGCATTCAACCGGCGAAATCGCCGCAGCGGTGGTAGCCGGTGTGCTCGATCTCGAATCCGCCGCACGTTTCAACTGTCGGCGCGCCGTCGCCTTATCCTCCGCGGCGGGGACAGGCGCGATGGCGATGGTGAATCTGCCATTCGCGCAACTTCACGGTCAAACCCCCACGGGGGTCGAGGCCGCCGTTTCGGCCTCGACCACCTGGACGGTCGTATCGGGTGCGACCGCGAACCTGGACCAGGCCATACAACAGTGGTCGGCGGAAGGATTGGCGGTGCGCCGCGTCGATACATCCATCGCGTTCCATTCCGCTCTGCTCGACCCGTTCGTGCGCAAGGTGGCCGCCGCCGCGGCGGACTGCCTGGACCCGCAAGCCGCGAAGATTCCGCTGTACAGCACCGTGACCCCGGATGCTCGATCGAATTCCCCTCGCGACGGAACCTATTGGGGCAAGGCCGTGCGCGAACCGGTCCGATTCCTCGAAGCGATCCAGGCCGCTGCCGAGGACGGGCATCGGATGTTCGTCGAAGTCTCTACTCATCCCATCGTGGCCCATTCAATCAGCGAAATTCTCGAAGAGTTCGGCCACCACCAGACCACCGTCGCCCACAGTCTTCGTCGCGGACAACCCGAAACCAAGACCCTGTTGAGCAATCTCGCCCAGCTGCATTGCCAGGGGGCAGCAGTGGACTGGTCACGTTCCTACGCCACCGACACCTGGGTAGATCTGCCGACAATGGCGTGGCAACACCACCCCTATTGGATCGAGCCGACAGCGAAGCACTCGGTTCGCCCGGCGGTACATGACGCCAGCAGTCATATATTGCTCGGCGCCCGGCACCACATCGCCGGATCGCCTTCGCTGCGAGTATGGGAGACCACAGCCGACTTCGACAGCCGCCCCTACCCTGGACACCATCAGGTACTCGGTGTCGAGATCCTTCCGGCCGCAGTGCTGCTCACAACCTTCCTCGCGGCTGCAGCCGGGACGCACCCCACAGCATGGCCACTCAGACTGGACACCGTCGAATTCCACGTTCCGCTGATGCTCGATACACCGCAACAGGTTCAGGTTGTGCTGCACACCGCGCGCCTGAGTATGACAAGCCGAACATCCAGCGACGAGCAGACCTCCACCGGCCTCGAGGAACACACCACCCACGCCACCGCCGCAGTCGTCCGCGCGCAGGCGACGGCGTCGGTCGCACGTGCCGATCTTGCGGCGATCCGGCAGCGGTGTGGACGGATCATGCGATGGGAGGACGCCGAGGAAACATTCGCCCGAAACGGTGTCGCCAGTTACGGCTTGGAGTGGCACACAGAAGATCCGCAGGTCGGTGAGAGCGAATTCCTCGCGGTCATCTCCTCCTCGGGGCAGGGCGGACCCCTCACCCAATGGGCACCGCTGCTCGACGCTGCACTCACACTCGTTCAGATCCTCGCACCCCACGACGCCCAGCAGCGTGTACTCAGCACCATCGGCGGCATCACGTTGAATGGCGAACCGAACCAACGACTACTCGTGCACGGGCTCGAGCATCCAGACGGCACTGTCGACCTCCAGATGCTCACCGAAGACGGCACCGTGCGGGCCGTGTTGCTTCACCTGCAACTGAAGCCGGTCGGAGGCACGCCGAACACCCCGGCTCATCCGCACGACCTCGTCCATCAACTGGCCTGGCGTCCCCGCCCCCATCCGGCAACACCACAGATCCCGGGCAGTGTGGTTCTCATCGGCGACGACCACCGCGCGCTCTCACAACTGCTGGAGTTCTATCGGGGCAAAGGAATCAACTGCGTGCTCGCAGATGGTCCTGACAATGCAATGAGCGCGTGTGCCGACGCTGTCGTGGTCCTCCCCTCGGTAGAGGGTCCGATGGAAGATACCGCCGAAAAGAGCACGTGGGCACTGGTTCGAACAGCACAAAGGATGGCATCTTCCGGTTCGGCGCGACCACACAGCTTGTGGTGTGTGACCAGAGGGGTTCGAGCAGGAGTCAACGCCCCCGGCGGCGCGCTGTGGGGCGCGGCCCGCATTATCGCGGGCGAATACCCTGAGTTCTGGGGCGGATTGGTCGATCTGGATCCAGACCTACCCCTGCATTGTGTCGCTGACGTCGTGGGCTATCAGTCCAACGAGGACGTCGTCGCGCTGACCGCTGACGGTGAGCTGGTCCCCAGACTGCAGCACATCGAAACCGCACCAGTCCGGCCGGAATTCGAATGCCACGCCGGCAGCAGTTACCTGATCACCGGCGGACTCGGCGCACTCGGACTGAAAACCGCGCAGTGGCTCGCCGAGCGTGGTGCGCGTCGCATGGTTCTCACCAGCCGACACGGGCTGCCCCCACGGCAGACATGGAACAGCATCGACCACCTCGAAACGGCTCGCCGGATCGCGGAGGTCCGCGCCCTCGAAACGGCAGGAGTCTCGGTTCACGTCGTTGCTCTCGACATCACCGACCTGGACAGCACCAAAACTTCTCTGGCCGCGCTCGATCTGCCGCCGATCCGGGGAATCGTGCACGCCGCGGGAGCCTCCGACGGCACGTTGCTCCAAGACATCGCCGAGCAAACCTTGGCACGGGTGATGCGGCCGAAAGTCCGCGGCATCGTGGTGCTCGACCGGATCTTCCCGCCCGGCACGGTCGACTTCTTCGTCTCGTTCTCCTCCTGTGGCCAGCTGGCACGAGTCACCGGCCAAACCGGCTATGCCGCAGCCAATGCCTTCCTCGACGCGTTCGCTGCCCGGCGCCGAGCTGTGGGATGCAAGGGCGCCCTCAGCCTCGCTATGACCACCGTCTTGAATACCGGAATGTCGGTGGGCAATACCGCAGCGATGGAAGAGGCACACGCCCGCGGCATGGGCGCCCTGTCGACCGCCGACGTGTTCGGGTCGTGGCAATTCGCCGCACGCTACCCGGACCCATATTTCGTCGTCACCCCCCTCCTTCCAGCCGAACACGCCACCGTACCCATACCCGTACTCTCCGAGTTGGCCGCACGCGACACCGAGGAGCCCGACGACAGCCGAGACAGCTGGAAATCGCTTTCGGAAGGCGAACGCGCACAGGCAATTGAGTCTGATTTGCGCGAGCAGATTAGCGCGGAACTACATATGCCACCCGCCGATCTCGATGTCGATCGCCCCCTCTCGGACTACGGCATGGACTCGGTGCTCACCGTCCGGCTGCGAACCCGAATCAACCGCAGCTTCCACATCGACCTACCTCCCACAGTGTTCTGGAACAAACCGACCCTCGAGACCATCGCATCTATCGTGACGGCTGCGATGGCCTCCGCGACGGTGGAGACTGGCAATGGGTGAGGTGACGCGCGGGAACCCCTTCGCTCCGGGAGATATCAGCGCCACCGCCATTCTGGCCGCCGCCGGGCGTATGGCCGAAAGCCGCCGACCCGACCCGCTCATCAACGATCCCCTGGCCGAGGTGTTCCTCACGGCCGCTGCAAGACGCCGCCTGGCACCTGCAGTGGATGACGACATCGCGCATCTGCTCGGGGACATGTTCACCCTCCGATCCCGGTTCTTCGACGAACAGCTACTGCGTTTCGCCGAGGCCGGTGGCAGACAGTGCGTAATCCTCGGCTCGGGACTCGATAGCCGGACACATCGACTGGATTGGCCTTCCCGCACAACGGTGTTCGAGATCGACCGCCCCGGAATGCTGGAGTTCAAGGAGGCGGTGCTCGCCGGTTCTCCCAATAAACCAACATGCCGACGAGTAGTCGTACCCACCGATCTGACCAATGACTGGACAGCGCCCCTGATCCGGGGCGGTTTCGATCCCGGCGAGCCCACCGCATGGCTGGCCGAGGGCCTCTTACTGTATTTGACTGCTGAACAAGGCAACCAGTTACTCACCACCCTCACCGCGCACAGCGCTTCGGGCAGCACGCTGCTGGTCGAGCACGTCAACCACGCCGCCCAGTCCGCGCAGGAAGGCCGCACAGTGGCGAAACTGGTCGCGACACTGGGCGAACCCTGGCTCTCCCAGCTCGACGAACCCACCCGATGGCTCGCACGCTTCGGTTGGACTGCAGACACCCACGACATCCGGGACTTGGCCGCAACCCACAACCGGCCGGTACCCCCGTTCGCCGGAACCGACCCTTCTGACGACCGAAGAGTGTGGTGCCTGGCTGCCGAACAAGCCGCCCCGCCTGCGCCGAACGCACCCGGCTCGGCGTCAACCGCGACGAGCCCGCTCACCGACCCGAACCAGCGGAGAAATATCCTTTACGCCGACGACCTCCAGGTCGGCACGACAATCGACCTCGGTCAGTACACGCTGACCGGTGCAGATATTTCCACCTTCGCCGGACAATGGGACCCCCAACGACTTCACACCGACTGCGACGTCGGCGCAACGCGTCCGTCCGACGAGATGATTGCCAGCGGAATACATACCCTGGCCGTGTTCCAACGTCTAGCAGCTCTGAGGGCCTACCGAGACTGGTCGATCATCGGGTGCCGAAGTATACGAGACATCCGATTTACGAACCCGATAGCCGCTGGTGCCACGCTACGGGGCACCCTCCGCATCGCGGAGGCCACCTACAGTCATCCCCAGCATGCGCTGATACGCCTGTCCGGCACACTCGCTCACGGCGAAACCACAGTCTTGACAGCCGAATTCGATGTCTACGTTCACAGAATGCACGCCTCGTCCATGTAGCGCGGAACCGCCGACCATATTCATCCTGCGTTCACCAATTGCTCGCGCGGATGGTGGACCGATCCGCGGGTCTCGTTGACGGACCCCATGATTCGGTCCGCTTGATGTGGCCCCCTGGCGGTAGGCCGCCGTTATGAGAGTTGAGAGCTTGGTTGGATGTCGTGCCAGAGCATCTCATACTCGGCAGGGCTGAGCTGGCCGAGATAGCTGTGCCGGCGTTGCACGTTGTAGAAGTTATCGATGTTGTCGGCCATCGCGATGGTCAATTCCAGTGTCGTGGACCACTTTCGGGTATCGAGTAACTCGGTTTGCATGCGTCCCCAGAACGATTCCATGACGGCGTTATCGAAGCAGTCGCCCACGGTGCCGAACGATTCCAGCAGGTTCCACCGGCCCCCAACCAGGACCTAACCGAACGGCTGCGGACAGCCGACGAGCTGTAATGCGAGTTGTCTGCGTGCGTCGACGTACTCACCTGCCAACCTTTCGACGAGAGGAAACCTGCGCGGCACCAACAGCTTTGATGACGATCAAAGCAAATCAAATCCGGCCAGCTCAGCGCTCCGGCCTTGCAGAGCAGAGCGATCCGAAACTTGAGGCCGAGCTCTCGTTCATCGGCCTGAGCGCGCCCCGCGGGACTGTCGGGTTAATCCGACAGTCCCATTGACCCCGATGCCGTCGTGCGTCAACCGCTGTTCGTCGGCGTTGCCGCGATGGCGTACGCGCCGGAATTTGGCTGCACTGCGGGACGCGATGCCGAGTGGCGCGGACTCATAATCGGCTTTCCAGTGTGGTGCTGATGAGATCGATCAGGTCGCCGACGGTGGTTACCGTGAATACCGCGTCGTCATCGAGGCTGATGCCATAGTGGTCTTCGAGCTGGGTGATCAAGCGCATGAGCCTCACCGAGTCGATCGAGGAAAGGTCTGAGATCGCGTCTTGCGAACGCACCTGCGTGTCGAGTTCGGTGCCGAACATGCCCAGGACGGTGTCGGTGACTTCGCTGGAGGTGTGGGTTTCGTTGTGTGTCACGCGAGCTGCCTCATTTCGGTGATGAACGACAGCAGGTCGTCCACGTCGGGATTTCCAGGGGAATCGACTAGCTCGCGGACGAGGCGACCGACCGGTTCGTAAGCGTCGGTGACATCGAACCGGACACTCTTCGGCGCGCACAGTGACCACTTCCAGTAATCGGTCAGGCTGGCGGTCAGCGGCATCTTGAAGTTCTCCAGCACGTTCTTCACGTGCGGGAGGGTGCGTGTTCCGTGGCGGCGCAGGTAGGCGGCGACCAGGTCGCGGTAGAGCGAGAAGTGCCTGGCCTCGTCGCGGCCGAGTCGTTGCAGGAGATCACGCAGGACAGGCTCCCGGGCGACGGCGTGGAAGCGCTGATAGAACAGATGGGTGGCCTTTTCCTGCACCATGGTGTAAACGAAGGCTTCCAGGGGCGTGTCCGGTAGTTCCTGAAACTGCTTGCGGCCCTCGGCAGCCAGCTCGCGCAGCAGCTCTTCCTCGTCGGCCAACCCCGCGGCGGTCTGGTAGTGGGTGAGCGCGGAGGCGTGGCGTTCCTCGTCGTAAGCCCACGCCACCAGGAATCGGAAGTATTCGCGGTTGCCGCAGAACTCGTCGAGGTCGATGTCTTCTCCGACGACGGGAAAGTTCTCCAGCAGCGAGGTCACATAGCCGGGGATGTGGTCTTCGATGAACGTGGTGAAGCGGATGACGAATTCATCGGATTTGGTCAGCGTGCCGGGTTGGATCGCGTCCCATCGCACATCGGCGAGATTCCATCCTCGGTCGGCGCCGAGCTGCACAGCCGGCTCGACACAGGCGCGGATGTCCATGAACGGCAGCCCCGGAATCGGCTCCCTCGTGTGGTCGGAGGTTGTGCCGCGGTCATCGGGCGAGACCGCCGATAGCTCTGTCATGATGCTGAATCTCCTTTCTCCTGCGGGTGCGCGGTGACGGGGACACGGGCGATGCCGTGGCACAGCACCATGGCCGTCCACGGCAACTGCTCGGGTGCTTCGGCCAGCTCCAACTGATGGGCGTGCCGGGCGAGCGCGAGGAGCACAGCCTGGATCTCCAGGCGCGCCAGTTCGGCACCGGCGCAGTAGTGGCGCCCGTACCCGAAGGCCAGATGGGGCGGCCCCGCTCTGTTGGGGATCAGCTCATGCGGGTCGGGATAGACCGCGGGATCGTGATCGGCGGTGTCCACCGCGGCCAAGACGATGTCTCCGGCGGCGAGGCGCGCACCGAACAATGTCATCGGCTCGGGCGCGAACCGCCAGGTCGCCAAGGGAGCCGAGGATTGCAGCCGTAACAGTTCCTCGGTCACCGCAGCAACCGAGTCCGGTTCGCTGGCAACGGTTTCCGCGAGCTGTCGATCGCTGAGCACGGTGACCGCGGTGCGCGCGAGCACCGACGCGGTGTTGATGGTGTTCGCGGTGATGAATTGGCGCACGACGCCCAAAGCGTCACGCAGGCTGACCGTTCCGTTCTGCCAGGCCGCGGCGGCGGCGCTGGCCAGATCTGTGTCCGTGCCGGGACGGTCGGCGCGCTCACTCAGCAGCTCGGTCAGCAACTGCTGCAGGTCTGCCGAGGCGCGCAGATACTGGGGATCGCGCGGATGGTACGGCCCCAACAGAGTGCGGCTGCCGGCCAGGACGGTCTGCTCGGCGGTGGCGGGGATGCCGAGGACACGGCAGATGATTGTGGTGGACAGGGGTTCGAACAGCTCGCCGACCAGCTCTCCTGCCCCGTGCTCGAGGATCGCGCGCAGCAGATCGCCGGTGGTGTTCTCGATGTCGGGACGCCACTGCTGCACAGCGCGCCGCGACAGCAACGGTGTGCTGATCTTGCGCAGGCGGGTGTGGTCGGCGGCGTCGGAACTGATCAGATGTCGGCCACCGAGTGAGTACCCGTCCTCGGGGTAGCGTCGCCCGCGAAACGGATGCACCGCGGGCGGCAGACGCAAGGGGTCTTTCACCAAGTGCTCGTCGGCGAGCACGTCGCGGACATTGTCGTATCCGGTAACCACCCACACCGGCAGATCGTCCAACACGATCACACGATCGATCGGGCCCGGCAGGTCGCTCAGAATAGTGTGAATGTCACGCGAACAGCCATGCGGGACAACGTGCATGCTGCCCGCGACCGGGCAGGCGGGGCTGCGGGTCGTCTCGGGTGTCATGACGTCTCGCCTCGGGAGTGAGAACGGCGCGATGCCCCGATGCGCTCGGCGGCGGAAAGCCGTTGCCATTTGCCGCTGGTCGAACGAGTCAGGAAGTGCGGCGGTGCCGGGTGCACCTCGAGGCGCGTGGTGCCGATCGTTGCGGTGACCCGCTCACGAATCGCGCTCGCCAGCTCATGATGCCGGTGTTCGGGCAGATCGGTCTCGGCGATCAGGCCGATGCACTCGCCGCCGTCTGCGGCGGTATCGGCGAACGCGACGAGGTGACCTCGATACACGCCGGGCACCCGCCGGGCCAGTTGTTCGACATCGGTGGGAAAGTAGTTGCAGCCGTTGACGATAACCATCTCCTTGATCCGGCCACCCACATAGAGTTCGCCGTCGAGCCAGAAGCCCAGATCGCCGGTACGCAGCCAGCCGTCGGTGCACAACTGGGCGGTGGCCTGGGCATTGCGGTAATAGCCGGAGGTGACCGCCGGACCTCGCAGCTGAATCTCGCCGAGCCGGCATTCGTCGCACACGGTCTCCTCAGCGAGGATCCGAAGCTGCATACCGGCGACCGGCCTTCCGACACACACAAGGCCGACCGCGGCTGGATCGGACCGATCCACCTGCCTGGCAACACCTTTCGCGCCGAGGTCTTCCCGTTCCACCCAGGTGGCCTTCGGCACAGTTCCCGGCGCGGGGAACGAGATGGCCAGCGTCGACTCGGCCATCCCGTAGACCGGGTACATCACCGACGGACCGACCCCAGCCTCAGCAAACACTGTCGCGAAGGTTTCGACGGTCTGCGCCGAGATCGGCTCGCCCCCGTTGAACGCCAGCCGCCAACTCGACAGATCAAGCTCGCGTGCCTTGCCCGCTGTGGCGGCGCGGTTCAGCAGGTCGTAGCTGAAGTTCGGGCCGGTGGTCAGGGTGCCGCCCGTCTCGGCGATCAGCGACAGGAACCTTTCCGGGCGGCGGACGAAGTCCTGCGGTGCCATCGCGTGGGTGGTGCCGCCGTTGAGCACACTGGTCAGCATCCCGAACAAACCCAGATCGTGGTAGGGCGGTGTCCACTGTACCCATACGTCCGCCGGAGTCATTTCCGCCGATATCGCGATGGCGGCCAATCCCGCCAAGATATTGCTGTGGGTCAGTCCCACTCCACGCGGCGCCATCGTACTGCCAGAGGTGAACTGCAAGACGGCCAGATCCGCCCCGGATACCCGCGGAAGCGCCCCGGCACCGGGACGGCTCTCCGAGGCCGGCACAATCACGAGACCTGATCGTGCACAGGACAACTCGGCCGCCACCGCATCGAAGGCGTCGTCAGTGACCACCGCGCGCATATCGGAGGCACATACCAACGGCAATAGCCGTCGCGCGGTCGATCGAGCATCCCCGGGCCCGACCGGCAGCACGGTCGCCACCGCGCCCGCACTTACAGTTCCCAGCAGGGAAACCAGCAGTTCGGACCCGATCGGCAACAGCAGCCCGACGACGTCACCCGGTTCGACGCCGGCCCCGATCAGCCCATGCCCGAACCGCGCAGACGCCACCTCCAGTTCGGCGAGAGTGATCTTCTGCCGGGTGCCGGGAAAAGTCGTGAGGGCATTCGGCCGCGCTTGAGCCTGTGACGAAACGGCATCGGCCAAAGTTGCTGCTGCCCAGGAAATTGAGCGAACCATGTAATGAAGATACCCAGCGACTAGTAGTGACACAGGTGGGTTAGCAAAGAAATGCGAGGCAAAGGCGGGGGCAGGCGTGCTGAGCGGCGAATCGTGGGCGAACTGCGCTCGGTCAATGCTGCTTGCGTTATGAGGCAGCAATTTCCCACCGCCGAGGAGCAACCGGCTCGAAAAAAATGAGACATGAAGATATGACGTCGGCGGATTATATGATGCGCAGGGTTTGCGAGTGATCGGACGGCCGCGGTCGAAATGTACTCACAGCTGCAAATCCGGGGCGAGCTTGCAGTTCGCTGAACGAGGGAAATCAACTTTTCAAGCGGAAAAATAGTGATACCAGTCGGTTTCATATCTCCGATTAAGGCGACAGAGCGGGCGCCGAGAACGGCGGCCGATGGCCCATCGACGCGCTCGAACCTGTTGACCACCTCGGTCAACTAATCTATGGTTGAGTGACGGTTGAAGATCCGATAAGAAATTCTATGCATTAACAGAAATAGATCACTGTGCATGCGATTATTAATTCGGCTCGGTGCGCGCTCGATCAACTTTCGCGTGAGCCAGCTGCGCGCGCTTGTCTATGCGTGTATTAGCAGATGCGAGAGGTCGTCATTGTGAGCAAGGGCAGTACGTCACTTCCTGGTTGGTCGACGCCTGGGCCGATGAGCGGCACCGACGCTTTGATGTGGAGGGTCGGCCGGAATCCGCTGACCAGAATGAACCTCGTCGATATCTGGCTGCTGGATACGGTGCCGGAGTGGGAACGTCTACTGGACTGTTTCCATTACGCCATCAGGAAGGCGCCCCGACTGGCACATCGCGTCGTCGAACCACTATTCGACGCCGGGCCGCCGGCGTGGGCACCGGATCCGGGGTTCCGGATCACCAACCATCTCAGCAGGATCGCCCTACCCGCACCGGGAGATCTGCGTCAAATCCTCGACTATGCCGAACGAGCGGCCGCCGAGGAGCTCAATCCGGCTCGCCCGCCGTGGGACGCGGTGCTGATCGAAGGGCACGAGTCGGACAAGGCCGCACTCGTCATCCGGTGGCACCACAGTCTGGCTGACGGGATCGGCAGCGCATGGTTGTTCGAGCAGCTCACCTCGCCCACCAGGGAGACCGAGCAAAGGACCGCACGTCACGCCGGAGTAGAGCCGCTGTCCGAAAGCCGGCGGGTGCCGGCCACCCCCCTGGCCGCGGCCGCCGAGCTGCCCGTGAAAATGGGTGTCAGCATGGTTTCGGCTGCTTACGACACCTACCGCAATGCCAGCTGGGCGTTTACTCAAATGAAGAAGATGCCCACGCTGTCCGCTCAGGACATGGCTCAGGTCCCGCGTCGAATGACACGGCTTCTCAAAAACTTCTACACAGTGCCAGGGCCGTCTTTTCCCTCTTTTCCGCGCGCGAGCAGCCCCTCACCCCACTTCGAGGTCATACGAGTTGACAGCGACGCGCTGAGTAATGCCGCCCGGGTTGCCCACGCCGGAACCGCCGCAGTTTACCTTGCCGCATTCGCCGACGCATATCGCGATTACAGTCGAGATAACCGCAGGCCGACCAACACCATTACTGTCAACGTTCCGGTGAATCTGCGTCGCCCAGGGAACAACGATTCCGGAAACTTCTTCGGATTGACGCCACTCAAGGTATCGCTCGACGGCACGACAGTCGTTCAGCGCATCCAATCCATACATAAACAGCTCATGGAGACACGCACGAGTTACTTCGATGACTACGTCCCCATTCTCGCCACCGCCGGCAGCTGGGTTCCCGGTATCTGGGTCGATGCCATCGCGCCGTACGCCGGCGGCATGACCGACGCTGTGATCAGCGTTGTCAACGGCGTGCGCCGCCCCTCGTTCCTGGCAGGCGCCCAATGGGTTTCCAGTATATGCTTCGCACCGCGTGGAACCAGCCCATGCAACGCCACCATGGTCTATCACCTGGACCACTGGTCGATCGCTCTACACCTCGACCCTGCGGTATTCACCGATGGGGCACTGTTCCGCGACCTACTCGAAGAGAAGATGGGCGAAATAATGCAACTCGCCGGAGCCGAGACCTGACAGTCGAAGCAACATCGGACGAATTATCTCGGCTTCGTCAGGCTTCGATAGCGGTGGACTCCAAGCCAAAGAGGATCAGGGATCTACATTTTCTGCGCAGCCGAGTGGCTATCCGCACGGCTATCTACGGCAGAAGACGCCGTGACCGCCGGCTTCACAGCCAGCTGTTTAATCGTTCGCAGGATGTGAGATATGGCTGATAGATCGGTAACCGCTTTCGTCCTGTCGGGCGGCGGCAAAGAGGCAAGTGCTGAGATCGGGATGCTGGCTGCCTTACTGGAGGCAGAAATCCGGCCGGACCTGATACTCGGAGCCTCCGCAGGCGCAGCCCTCGGCGCGTTTTTCGCAGCAAAGCCAGATGCCGACGGCCTGCGCGCCGTGCGAGAATTCTGGCTGGAGTTCGTTTCCTCTCCTCGCCTTGCGGGCCTGTGGACATACTCGCTTGCCCGTCCCTACTGGCCGCCTCTACAACAACGGTCCCGGGACGAAGTCGCCGCAGCTCTGCAAAGACATCTACCGGCCGCCAAATTCGAAGATCTACAGGTGCGGTTCCAGTGCCCGGCCATCGATCTCGCGCACCCCACCCGCACCCACTGGCTGACTTCCGGTCCGTTGTTGCCAGCTCTTTTAGCCTCGATGGCCGGCCCCTGGGTGCTTCCGCCCGCTCAGGTCGACGGACGCGAGCTCATCGATGGAGCATTCGCAGATCCTATACCGATCCAACGCGCCGTGAAACTCGGCGCCCGTACGATTTATGTCTTGCCCGCCACCGATCTCAGGCGCCCTCGTGGCCCCGTGGAGGTTCTGCGCTGGATCGCGCCGGTGCCTACAATCACCGGGTTCAGCGCTCGATTTCACCACCAACTCGATGCTATCGGCGACAAGGCAACAGTTCATTGCCTGCCCCTGGGCCGCCCAGCTCCGACTGCGGCCCCCCGCCTCATCGGCCGGATAGTAGGCGTGGATCTGTCCGCGTCGCTGGCGCGAGCCGACGCCCACATAATTCAGGCTTACCATGCCACTGCCAAGTTCCTGGCCACGCTTGCGTCGACCTCGCCTGAATAGACGCAACTCGTCGGTCTGCTCATTAGACGCACAGTGTCTCGATTCGCCTCAGTCCACATCTTCCTAGGACTCGAGTTCGATAGATTCCGCCCCACCAGCCAGCTCCCGCACCGCCGCAGTTACCTCCGAAAACGCCGAGCACCGCATGTTCATGAACCACGCAACAGCGACAGGCTGGCGAGAGATGGCTCGGCGTGGAAAGCACCGCGGGGATCGTACGGACTTTGCTTGATCCCGGATTCCGGCCCCCCGCGCTGCGCTCTGACCTGTCGCTTTCGTCCATAATCGGGAGTGTCGACTTCGTCCCCGGACTTCCGTGCCGCTTGGGCCCCGTGGCGGCGCCGTATAAGAAGGCTGAGCCCTGACCACGTGGCTTCGGCACGGTCAGGGCTCAGGCTCTGAACAGCTATTTGGCTGCCTCGGTGAGGTCTACGACCGCCGCGCCAGCAGCGTTGCTCTGCACCGACGAGATCCCCTTACTGGCCGCGTCCTTGCTCGCATACGCCTGACTTTGCGCGATCACCTCACCATTGCCCGCCTTGAGCCGCCACCGAACCTTGTCCGCCGCATCGGTGAAAAGTTCGAACTTGCCTGCCATCGCTACCCCGTTCCACACCATCGAGAAACGTGCATCTGACAACTCATCAGCGTAGACGCGCCAAGGCCGGGTGACCTGCACTGACACGCGCCTAGTCGCTTGGACTGTGCGGTATGGGTGTGGGTGAGGCAGTCATCGAGACGAGGACACCGCGATCAGTCGCGGCCCTTGATCGCCACGTGTCGGGCCCGAACAGGAATCGACGCGACAGTCAGGGCGAGTCCACGTAACACGCCCGGCAGGTGACGCGCCGCCGCCGGGCCTTCAGGGCATTCGAGCACGAGACCGTCGGGTCCGCACAGCTCGCACCGAAACCAACTGCGCAAGCGCCGATCCCGACGCGCCGGGTAGTGCAAGTCGCGCTCGAGGCGGGCGGCGAGTTCGGTCAGCGCCGCGGCGACCTGGGCTGGGTTTCCGACGTTGCTGACCTGCCACCACCGGTGCGCGTAACGGCCCGGGGCCGAGATCTCCACGGTGTAGGTCAGTCGTATGTCGGTCTCGGAGTCGCCCACACCGGCCACTGTGCCAGAACAGACCGGGCGCATGGGTGAGGCGGGCCCGGCCATAGGGTTGAAACACCAAAGGTTGGTGCAAGGTTGGCCAGGACACACCGAATCAGTCCAAGCAGTGAGTCAGCCCGGCCAGGCTGATCGGGCGGGTGACGGTTCGGTGTGCGGCGAGCACCGACAGTCTCACATGCTTTCGGGCGCACCGTTGATAGGCGGTGTCGTGCACGTTGAGCCCGGCAACACCGAGGAATCCGACCTCGCGCAGGTTCAGCAGCATCCGAGCACCAGGGACTGTCAAGGCTTCGGTTTGCTGTAGCCCGGCGTCGAATCCGCCTGCCGTGCGCAGATCGAGGTCGCCTGCGACATGGACGATGAAACCGCTGGGCATGGCTATCTGCGTCTTGATGCGGCCGGGCGCCGGGTCGAGGAGTGCGTGAATGACATCCGGCAGATTGCAGTCGTGAAGGTGTCGAGTTGGGAATGGCGTTTTCCGGCCCACCGAGCACTCACATGTCGTAGCGGCTCACCCGGCGCACCCTATCGATCGAGACCAGCGTCTCGCAGGCTCCCACGCCCGGGGGTGGCATCTGAGAGGCAGCCGGGCCCGCAGGAGTCGGGGTGTCCCGCGGGCCCGGGCGCTCGAACACTGCCTGCCCGGGACGCTTCGGCACCTGACTCAGGGGCACCGAGCACCCGGACCTACTTGGGCGGGCGGCCCAAAGGAACGGCAACCAGCAAGCCGTCCAGCGACTCGACACGGTAACCCCCGGTTGCTCGCGGTGAGCGAACTTGCCACGAGATCGGTTGCACCAGCGTCGAACACCGCCCGAAGCCTACGATCTGCCTAGCCGAAGAGCTGGAAAATGAGTGAAAGCGGGCGAATAGTCCCGATTCGGTTGCTTGTAGTGAGCATGGCTGGCCACAAGTTGTCTGGCCCGCGTGCTTGGCCGCTACACTCGGCGCCGACCCCGGGAGCCCCGGGACCTCTGAAGGGGCAGAGGCAATCTCGTCCGAACTGGGTTCCGCTGGATGGGGCCGGACGAGACCTCCGCACGACCAGGGGCTACGCCACAGGGCGCACAGGACATAGGGGTTTGTGATGGAACACTCGCTGGGCGACCTCGGCGCGCGCCGTCTGCTGAGCGAGATCCTGGCCCGCTACGGCAGCGTCGACGACTTCTGTGCCCATCTGCACCGACTGCTCGACTATCCCACCATTGAACTACCATCCTGCCGACCCAACTCGACCCCTTCCCCGGGCGGGCGACATCATCGGCACGACGGCCGATAGCGGCGGTCATACGGGCAGCGTGCGGCGCTAACCTCGCGCGGATGACCCCCGACCGAATTTGGTGTCGTGGGTGAGCACGCAGACCACGGTGCGAAACCGCGATAATCGATCGCAGCGCAGATTCTGGCCGAACGCGGCCACGGGTCCGCCCGCCCGCTCAGCGAAGCTCACGGCCCCCTGCACTACTGAGTTCGAATTTCCGCTGGTGGGCGTCGTGCGATTTCCATCTCCGCACCCGATAGGACGACCGGTTCCAGTTCGAGGGAGTGGCGGTAACTGTAATCCTCGCGGTCGAAGCGGACGGCTTTGCGGTAGGTCTTCAGTAGCGACCACGGTCGAATGTAGGGCGATTTCCCCTGCGAATTGATGAAATAGCTGTTGGATCCCGAGCATCGGGTTTCCAGGTAATAGGCCAGATTCCGGCCGCTGCGGAGCATTTCCTGATGGAAACGCTCCTGGGCCTCGGCGCGCACCTCGACGACGGTGGCCCCTCGGCGCCGGGTCTCGTCGATGACGGTGGCGATGTGCCGCATGGCGTTCTCCACGAAGTAGTGAAACGCGGTGCCGGTCCAGGAGTAGGGACCGATCATGATGAAGCGGTTCGGGATACCGGCGACGGCGGTGCTGTAGTAGGCCTTGAGCTCCTTGGTGTTGTAGAAAGCGCCGAGGTCGAATCCGTCCCGGCCGATCACGGTTCCGGGTTTGTAGCTCTCGGGGTCGGAGAACACCTCGTAGCCGGTGGCCAGGATCAGGGCGTCGATTTCGCGTTCGAGGCCGTCGGCGCTGCGAATGCCGGTCGGGGTGATCTCGGCGATGCCGGCGGTAAGCAGTTCGACGTTGTCGCGGTTGAGGGTGGGTAGGTAGTCGCCGCCCGCGCCGCCGCGGATGCAGACGATGCCGAAGCCGGGACGCAGCAGCTGGCGAATCGCCTTGTCCTTCACCTTGTATCGCACCCATCCCGCATAGGCGTTCCGGCCGAGGAAGTCGACCAGCCGCGCGCCGATCTTCCACACCGGAGCCGGAGTGTAGACAGCGACCCGCAGCATCGAGTCGATCACTGTCTGGGCGAGACCGTTGGCCACCGCCGAGCCGCCGGGCACGGCGAGGAGCCGCTGCATCCACGGGCGCAGCACGAAATCCGGTTTCGGCAGGTAGACCTGCGGGGTCCGCTGGTAGATGTCGAGTCGCTCGACCTGCGCGGCGAGCTTCGGCGCGATCTGCATGGTGCTGGCACCGACGCCGACGATCGCCACTCGCTTGCCGGTGAAGTCGAAGTCGTGATTCCAACTCGCCGGATGCATGGAAACCCCGGTGTAGGAGTCCAACCCGGGGATGTTCGGCGCGGTCTTCGGGTTGATGTAGGCGCCGACGGCACTGATCACGAACCTGGCGGTCAGCACTCCCCCGGATGCTGTATGCAGCCGCCACAGTGCGTGCTGGTCATCCCATTCCTCGCGAACGATGGTGGTGTGGAAGCGCATTCGGCGCGGCAGGTCGTAATTCGCCGCTACCTCTTCGAGATATTCCAGGATCTGATCGCGTTTGGCGAAGAATCGGTCCCAGTCAGGTTTCCGGGCGAAGGAGAACTGATAGGTGGTGCTGGGGATATCGCAGCCAGCGTCGGGGTAGCTGTGGCTGTACCAGGTGCCGCCGAGACCGCCGATCCGATCGACGATGAGGAAGTTCTCGATCCCGATCTCCTGGAGTTTTACACCGGCGCAGATACCGCCGATGCCGGCACCGATCACGACCACCTCATGCTGGGGGATCTCCGGCGAAACGGCGAATCCCGTTGCGGCTCCGTTGCTTCGAGTCATTGGATACCTTCCTCGACATTTCGACCGGCCGGCTCGGCTGAGGAGATACCGTTCGTGTTGATCGGTCCCGGCGCTGCGGTTGTGCGTGCTACGTGGGCGACGCGCCGCCGAAAGAGGGGGCCGACACCACCGAGTGAGTACGCCGCGCGCCACAGCGGCGGGAACCAGGTGGCGAAACGCACGGCCAGTCGCGGGGTGACCGCGACCGTCCACACCAGCCTTGTCCGGCCGTCACCGATATCGGCGAAGGTCATATCCTCGGCGTACTGGCGCACCAGCAGGTACTGGCTCCAGTTCCCGCTCACGACACCGAAGGTGATGCGCTGGTTCGGTTCGTACCGCCAGAACTTCTCGCGTTCCACCCACAGGAAGCGCAGTGGCGCGAACACGGACCCCATTTCTCGCACCACCCCGGCGCCGCGCGCCGGTGCGTCGTAGTGCACGCCGGAGCGAGGAATTGGCAACCACTTCCAGGCGTGCTCGTCGTCCAGGGCGGTCCACACGGCCTGGACCGGTGCGTCGAAGATCCGCTCGACGGTGAAGACCAATGCGGCGGAATCGAACACGGAGTCGTCGACCGGCTGTCGTGCGGCGTGCTGGGTGTGCAGGAACGAAGTGATACTCATGGCCGTCTCCGGATCAGTGGTCGGTGGTCAGCGCCCGAGCGGGGGCCGGCGGGGTGTCGGACACGAGGGGTCGCGTCGTGGTGTATCGGTAGTGGTCGAGGGGGAAATGCCGGTTGCTCCAATACATTCCGAGTTGCGTGGTGGCCCGGAACGCCGGCCCGTCGCCCTGGTAGTTGATGTAGTACGTGCGCGAGGCCGCGCAACCCTGCTGGAACAGGTAGGTGTTCTTGTTGCGGGCATACATTCGCGCGAAGTACGCGTCGTGTGGTTCCTGGCGGATCTGCACGCGTGTGGCGCCGCGCCGTCGCGCCTGCCCGATCGCCCGTGCGCTGTGCGCTGCGGTCGCCTCGATGAGTGGGATCACCGAACCCGGCGCGTAGCCGTAGGGCCCGAAGATGTGGAACATGTTGGGGAACGCCGGGACCGATACACCCTCGTACGCCTGGTACTTGTTGGTATCCCAGAACTCACCCAGTTCGATTCCGCCGCAACCGTATACGGGATAGGGCGGTGTCGCGCCGCGATCCATGACCCGAAATCCGGTGGCGGTCACCACCATGTCGAATTCGCGCAGCGCGCCGTCGTCGGTGACGATGCCGCCCGCGGTGAAACGCTCGATCGGTGTGGTGACCAGGTCCACGTGCGGGCGGGTGTAGGTCTTGAAGTAGCTGTTGGAGATCGACGGTCGTTTACACCCGAGCCGGTAGGCCGGGGTGAGCGCGCGTCGCAAGCCGCGGTCCCGAACCTGGGTGAACAGATAGGCCTTGAGCAGCGCCTCGCCGGTTCCGAGGACACCGGAGGTCACCCGCGGATAGTCCGACAACGCCAATCCGAGACCGAGGAAGGCGTTGACCGCGACATTGCCGAGAAGCCGAACCGCCCGCTGGGCGGGCGCGAAGTCGAGCACCCGGTTGCTCAGCGCGCCCATCGGAAAGTCCGGCTTGGGCGCGACCCAGATCGCGGTGCGCTGGAACACGGTCAGCTGCCCGGCAAGTTCGGCCAGCTTCGGAATCACTTGCAGGGCGGTGGCTCCGGTGCCGATGACAGCGACGCGCTTGCCGCGGTAGTCGTAGGAGTGATCCCAGCGCGCGGTGTGCATGAGGGTACCCGCGTAGGCGTCGATGCCGGGAATCGCCGGTGGCTTCGGCTGTTCGAGCGCCCCGACCGCGCTCACCACGAATCGGGCGGTGATCTCGTCGCCGTCGGTGGTTTGCACCCGCCACAGATCTGCGGCTTCGTCGAAACGCGCCGCGCTGGCACCGCATCCCAACCGCAGCTTGCCACGCAACTGCTGGCGGTCCACCACTTCCTCGGCATAGCGCTGAATCTCGGTGCCGGGCGCGAAGAATCGAGACCAGGTCGAGCGCTGCTGAAAAGAGAAGTTGTAGATCGGCGCGGGCACGTCGACGGCCACGCCGGGATAGGTATTGGCGTTCCAGGTGCCGCCGACCGTATGCCATTTGTCGATGATCAGGAAGTTCTCGATGCCCGCGCGGCGCAGTGCGACGCCGGTGCCGATCCCGCCGAAACCCGCGCCGATGACGAGCACCTCATAGGAGGGTGTACTGGTGGAACTCATGGAAACCTGTCCGTGGTCGTGCGGCGGGGTCACGCCGCGGTGGTCCGGTCGGCGGCGAGGCTCGTCCGGGTGTCGATGACGCGGCGAACAAAGGCACCGATCTCGGTGATGGCCGCTCGCGCGTCCGGCAGCAGATCAGCACCGGCGTGGAAGACGTGGATGGCGTTGTCCCAGATCTGCAGAGTGTGCGGAACGCCGGCTTCGGCACATCGGCGCACCAGCGCCTCCGAATCCGGAAGCAGCACTTCGACATTGCTGACTTGGATCAGCGCCGGGGGCATGCCGGTGAAATCATGATTGACCGGCGACCACATCGGATCGAGGACGCCGTCGCGAGCGAAACCGATCAGCGCGGGGATCGCCAGTGCCCGCGCCGACAACACCGCATCGCGCCGATCGTTGGGATGGGAGCGCCGGATCGTGGGATCGAGATCGGCGAACGGGGCGATGGCCGCGATGGCGGCCGGAAGCGGAATCGCTTGTGCGCGTGCGGCCAGCGCGAGCGCGAAGGCCAATCCCCCGCCGGCCGAGTCACCGGCGAAGACGATGCGGTCGGCGGGAAATCCACGCTCGAGCAGATAGCGATACGCGGTCATCGCGTCCGCGACGGTATCGGTGAAATGTCCCCTCGGCAGCTGGCGGTAGTCGACGTTGAGCAGTGCCACACCCGACGCTCGGCCGATACGAGCAGCAAGGCGGCGGTGGCTGTGCAAGCCGCCGGCCAGAAACCCGCCACCGTGGAAGTACAGAATCGCCCCGTGTTCGGTTGCGTCCGGTCCGGGATCGTCTCGGTGCCACAGCCATTCGGCCCGGAAGTCCGGGAATCGCACCGGTTCCCGCCGGGTACCGCGCGGCGCACGCAGCGGAACGGCCAGCAACTCGGCGTGGTTGGCGATGCGAAAGGCCGGGGCCCCGCGGAGCGGGGTTCGCTCGGCGAGCACGCACAGCCCGTCGACCGCGGGCCGCAGCACGGCGCGCAGCAAAGCATGCGCTAGGCGCAACCGGACGCTGGCCCGGCTCGCGAACTCGATACTGACGACCTCTCGCGTCACAGGAACGGCGGAAGACGTTGCGGGCGTGGTCATGCCGGTGCCCCTGCCGCTGCTCGAACTCCGTACCGGTAGTCGTCGAGCGGGAACCGACGGTTGCCTCGGCGCGCCTCGAAGAATCCGGACGGCCGCACATAGGTGCTGTCACCCTGGGAGTTCCGGTAGTAGGTCGGGACGTGACCATTGAGGTCGGCCAGGTAGTAGCGCAGCGCCGCACCGCGCCGGTGGATATCACGGTGATAGGCATCGGCGGCTTCCTTGCGGACCTCACACCACCGCGTGCCGCGCCGACGAGTTTCACCGATGGCGCGTACCGCGTGGTCGGCGGTCATCTCCACGAAGGCATGCCATCCGGACCCGGTCCAAGAGTAGGGCCCGACCAGCGTCCAGCGGTTGGGCAGGCCGGGGACCGACACGCTCTGATACGCCTGTAGTCCCTGCTCGTTGTAGAACTTGGCCAGATCGAATCCAGCGCGGCCCAGCACTGTTCCCGGGCGGTAGGTCTCCGGATCGGAGAACACCTCGTAACCGGTCGCCAGAATCAGCGCGTCGAACCGATGCAGCCTCCGATCTGCGGTCCGAACACCGGTGGGCGTGATCTTCTCGATCGGCGTGGTCACCAGCGTGACATTGTCCCGGTTGTAGGCGCGCAGATAGCTGTTCGACAGCGTCGGGCGTTTGGCCAGCACCCCGAAATCCGGCGTCAGACCCGCCCTGGTTTCCGGATCGCTGATCACGCGCGCCAGATAGCGCCGATACAACGCCTGGCAACCGGCGTCGAAGCGATCCATGAGCGGATGGATGACCGTGCCCGGCAGGCCGACCACGGCGCGCAAAGCGAGATCGACGACCACCAGCGCGCTGGCGTGCAAGACCGGCTGAATGCCCGGCAGCGCCAGAATACGTTGCAGCGCAATGGGAATCCGGAAATCGGGCTTGGGCAGTGACCACACCGGGGTGCGCTGGAAGACGCTCAGCCGTCCGGCCTCCGGCGCGATCGACGGGATGATCTGGACCGCGCTGGCTCCGGTGCCGATGATGCCGACCCGTTTGCCGGCCAGGTCGTAGTCGTGGTCCCAACTACTGGGCCGCAGCACCATGCCTTTGAACGACCGGGCTCCGGGGATGCCGACATCGGCCTTGGGCCGTACGAACGCACCGACCGCGCTGATGACGAATCGTGCCGTGACCGTGGTCCCGTCCGTCAGGTGCAGCGTCCAGTACTCGGCATCGTCGTCCCATTCCTCGCGATCGACCTCGGCGCCGAAGCGCACCCGGTCGCGCACCCCGAACCGTTGCGCGACCTCGACGTGATACTGCTTGACCTCCGGCCCGAGCGGAAAGACCCGGCTCCAGGTCGACTTGCGCGCGAACGAGTACTGGTAGGCCAGCGCCGGAACGTCCACGCCCAGACCGGGATAGTGGTTCTCGTGCCAGCTGCCGCCGACTTCGTCAGCACGCTCGAGCACGACGAAGTCATCGATACCGGCCCGGCGCAGTTTCACCCCGGCCGCGATGCCGCCCGGCCCCGCGCCCACCACGGCGACCTCATACTGCGGGTACACAGTGTCATTCATCATGTCTCACCTCGTGATTCGGTTCAGTAGCGGCTGCACTCGCGACAGCAGGCGGTCGGCGAGGTCGAGCGACCCCACACTGCCGACGGCGCGAACCAAGCCGGGTGACAGGCGGAATAGTCCGTAGCCGATCCAGGCCTCGGGGTTCACCGGCACGATCGCCGGATTCCGGCGAATCGCGCGTTCGATGATTCGCGCGACCTTGTCCGGTTTCGCGAAAGCCAGTCCCTGCACGCGGCCGGCCTCGGCACGCCAGGCGGCCTGCTGGGTCGCATCGAGTCCGGCGCGTTCTCCGTGCGCGATCAGGTCGGTCCGGACGGCGCCGGGGCAGATGGCTGTGACACCGATCCCTTTGGGCCGCAACTCCACTCGTAGCGCCTGGCTGGCCATGAGTACCGCGGCCTTGGCCGAGGCGTAGGCGGGGATGTACTTGGCGGGGAAGAACGCGGCCCCGGAGGAGAGGTTGACGATGTGGCCTTCGATGCCGGCGTCGATCATCTGTCGGGCGAACACCCGGGATCCGTAGATCACGCTCATCAGGTCGACGTCGATGGTGCGCTGCCATTGCACCGCACTGGTTTCGACGAATCCGCCGGTGTCCATGACCCCCGCGTTGTTGATCAGCACATGGGCCGGACCGAACTCTCCGCGGATCCACTCGGCGCATTTGTCCCACTGCGCTTCACTCGCCACGTCCAGCCGGTAGGGGTGCGCGCGTCCACCGGCGGTGGTGATCTCGTCGGCCACCGTCTGGGCGCTGCTCTCGTCGATATCGGCTACCACCACCCGATAGCCGGTGCTCGCGAGCAGCCGAGCCGTCTCCCGTCCGATGCCGGCGCCGCCACCGGTCACGATCGCTGTTCTCATCGCCGCCCACCCAGCACTCGATCGGACAGCCGAACGGCCTTCTCCGCCAAGGGCATCCGGACCAGCCCGTTGAGGCCGCGCAGCAATCCGGGTGACAGCCGGGCCAGGTACCACCCGGCCCAGGCTTCGATGCCCACCGGCACGGTCGCGAGGTTCCAGCGAATCGCGCGTTCGACCGCCGCCGCGACCCGATCCGGGGATCTGCCGAAGAACCGTTGGCCGCGAGCGAGTTTCGCGGCCCATTCCGCCTCGGCGAGCTCGTCGGCGCCCGCGCGGCTGCCGTTGGCCGACAACTCGGTATCGATCAGCCCGGGACACACCGCACTCACCCGGATGCCCTGGCCCGCGAACTCGGCCCGCAATGCCTGGGTGCCCATCCACGCTCCGGCTTTGGCAGTCACGTAGGAGGGGGCCAGGGAGGTCGGCAGAAACGCGCCGACCGAGCAGATATTGACGATGGCTCCACGTTTTCCCGCGTCGACCATCTGCTGGACGAACACTCGAGAGCCCAGGAGGGGGCCCATCATGTTGACCGCGATCATGCGCCGCCAGTCGTCCCCGCTCTGCTCCAGAAATCCGCCCGAGATCAGAATCCCGGCATTGTTGACGACCACGTCCGGGACGCCGTTGTCGCGCGTTGTCCGCGCGGCGAAGTCCTCCCACGCGGTGGCGTCGGCGACGTCGAGCCAGCGGTATTCCGCCCCGCCACCGGCTGCCCGTGCCAGCGTGACGGTTTCGTTGCCAGCGCGCTCATCGATGTCGGCGACGATCACGGTGGCGCCGTGGGCAGCGAATCGCAGAGCGGTGGCCCGGCCGATCCCGCTGCCGGCCCCGGTCACCACGGCCAGGTTCGATTTCCTCATAGAGCGACCCCTTTGTCCAGAACGTCCGGCGGCACGAATACGTCTTTGATCGGTACTCAATTAGCGGACGAGTACGTCATAAAATAAACTGTCCCAGACAGAAGTGCAAGAGTTGATCCGAGGTCGATGCGCATACGATGTGCTGGATGACCGAACCAGCCAAGCGCGGTCGCGGGCCCGGCCGACCGCGCGACGAACAGAACAGTGAGCGGCGTCGGCGCGAGTTCATCGCGGCCGCCTACCGTGTGTTCACCACCAAGGGCTACGCCGCGGCCTCGGCCGCGGACATCGCCGCCGAGGTGGGCGTCGGCTACGGCACCTTCTACCGCTACTTCGACAGCAAGCGCGCGATTCTCGACGATGTCGTCGACTACGGTCTCGATCGGCTGCTCACCGAGATCGCCGGCGATGTGTTCGAGCCAGCCACCCTGGATTCCGAGATCACCGTCGACGAGCTGATCCGAACCTGGTCGGGTGCCGTCGAGCGGATGTGCCACATCGCCGAATCCGATCCGGCGCTCATGCGCGCACTATTGTTCGAATTGCCGGGCATCGACGACGAACTCAACTCCAGGATCCTGGGCCTGGGTGGCATCCTCGCCGCCACCGTCGACCGATTCCTCGCCCGCGCAGTCGATTCCGGCGCCCTCCGGGACGACGTGCATACAGACGATGTCGGCTGGATGCTGCTGGCCCTCACGATTCCGCCGGTCATGCGCGCGCTGCAGGGGCGCGGTGCAGCCGACCGGCGGCGCTACATCGACACCGCGATGGCGGTACTGACTCCGGGTCTGCGGAACGCGGCGGCGAACAGCTGATTAGTCGACGTGTACGTCTGTTAATCTCGACTGGTCGCTGAAAAGAGGACTTCGATGGCGAAGGAGATTCCCCTCTCCCGTGCGCGCCGCGGCGCCAAGGTGGGCAAACTCGTTGTGGGGCAAGCTGTTCGAGGCGCGGGCGTCACGCTGTCGATGGTCCGCGATACCGATGCCGAACGCATCGCCCGGACCGAACGCGCGCTCGCCGACGCGGCCGAGGACATCGTCACCGTGCTGGGCAGTATGAAAGGTCTGGCCATGAAGGCCGGGCAGCTGCTGTCGATGTTCGATCTTCTGGCAGTCTTCGGCACCGACACGCTGCCGTCTCGGCAACGCGAGCGATTTCGGCAGAAGCTCGCCGCCCTCTACGACCAGGCGGCGCCGGTCCCGTTCGAGCAGATGCGGACAGTCATCGAGGGCGACTACGGGCGTCCGATGGACACGGTGTTCAGCGAATTCGACGAGCAGCCGATAGGGGCGGCCTCGATCGGCCAGGTCTACCGTGCCCGGCTCGCCGATGGACGCGCGGTCGCGGTCAAGGTCCAGTACCCCGGCATCGACGTCGCGATCCGAGCCGACCTGAAGAACCTCAGCCTGGTGACGCGCCTACTGCGCAGCGTCGCGCCGGCCATCACCGACCATGCGCTCATCCGGGAACTCGCCACCCATTTCGCCGAGGAAATCGATTACCGCACCGAAGCCGAACACCACGCGACCCTCGCTGGGATCTACCGCGGTCATCCGTTCATCCGCATCCCCGGCATCGAGACGGAACTGTGCACCGCACGGGTGCTCGTCACCGAGCTGATCGAGGGGCGCCGATTCGATGCGATGGCCGCGCTCACCGACGCCGAACGCGACCGTGTGGGCGAGATCCTGCTGCGCTTCTACCTGGGAACGATGATCCGGGAACGGCGCTTCACCGGCGATCCGCACCCCGGCAATATTCTGCTCACACCCGACGAGAAAGTCGCGTTCCTCGATTTCGGCCTGTTCAAACATATGGACCACGCCGCCGTCGACTTCGAACTCGCCTGCGTCCGAGCGGCTGCCGAATACCGCGGCGCGGAACTACGCGCGCTGCTGGTGGATTACGGTGTGCTGGAACCGGACTCACCGGCAACCTCGGACGAATGCCTGCGGTTGCTGCACGAGGTCTCGGGCTGGCTGCTGACCGACGCCGAGATCCGTATCGCTGAAGACGCCGCCGCGACATCCCTTCTCGCCTTCATCGATCCACGCCGCGGCTACTTCGAGATGTGGCGGCGGGAGTATGCCCCCGCCGAACACGCTCTCGCTCGTCGCGTGGAGTACGGCACCCTGGCCCTGCTCGGGAAACTCCGGGCCAGCGGCAACTGGCATCGCATCGCGCGGGAATGGTTCTACGACGCACCGCCGTGTACCGAACTCGGCGTGCTGGAACGCAATTGGCTGACGTCGTCACACTCGCACGACGAGTTGCCCCGCGTCCAAGGCCGAACTGTCTCCAAATTCGGGGTGTGTCGTTGACGCGACCACAGCCTCAACCCGTGATGATCGTGGTTGTCTGAGCTTGATCGCCGAAGGCCGTTGCTGGGCCCGCGTTGTCATCATTGCCGTTCGCCGACGCGGGCACCACCGCGGATAGAAGAACGGGCCGTTCACATTCATTCGATCACTTGAGGAGCGAAATGACGCGCGGGACAATGCTTTTGACTGGAGCGACCGGAGTTGTCGGTTTCGAGCTGGCGGCGGCGGCGCGGGCAGATGGTTGGGAACTCCTAGCTTGCTCTGCCAGCGGTGGGCCCGGGGTGATGAGCTGGGCCATGGGGGACTCGGCTCCCCCAGCCCAGCTTCGACGCCATTGGGACGTCATTGTTCACAGTGCCGCGCGGCCGCGTTTCGATCTGACCCCTGAGGTTGCCTACGCCGCGAATGTCGTCCCGCTGCTGGAGTTGGAGGCTCTGGCCGACGACGAGACGCACCTGATCCATCTCTCCACCGCGTACGCCAACGGTCTCGCGGGCAGTATCGAATCCGACGAACTCGCCGACTACCGCAATGCCTACGAGTGGTCCAAAGCTGTAGCTGAACGCGAGGCAACCTCACGGTTCCGCCACGTCAGCATCGTCCGACCGCCGTTGGTGGTCGGACGGCGCTCAGACGGCCTGGCCGCCCGATTCAGCGGTCTGTACCAGCTCATGGCGGGCTGGGCGACAGGGCTCGTTCCCTGCGTTATCGGAGACCCGTCGGCCTACGTGGAGACGGTGTCGACGACAGACATCGCCGAACTCGTTCTCACGATCGCCGCAGCTGACCGTCCAGCCGACAATCGCCTGGAAATCCTGGGCTCAGGCACGTCGGCACCGACATTGGCCGCCAGCGTCGAACTCCTTGTGGAAGGCGTGAACCGATGGCGGACCGAGAACGAAAAGCCCAGCGTTCCCATCCCCAATATCTGCAGCTGGGAGCAATGGCAGCAGATGCCGGGCTCGCCCGACGAGCGGGAGGTCCGGCACCGAGCGGATACGCTGCTGCGGCCTTTTCTTCCTTACACGGTCATCACCACACCGATGAATATTACGCACGAGGTGCCTGATATGCGGGAATGCCTGATCACGTGCGCCTACTGGTGGTCTGCGCAGCACTCTGAAATCGCACTCCGAGACGAATTCGCCTCTTTGGTAGTCGCTCGCTGAGCCAGCGTTACCAACCCCGTCATGCGGCTGGAACTGGTTCGGCGACTCGCTCGGTTCGAGCGTTCGGTGCTCGGCGGTCGAGCACGGGAAGCCACCAGTTCCAGCTGCCCATGATCTGCATCAGCGCGGGCACCAGGATGAGGCGGATCACGGTGGCGTCGATGATCAAGGCCGCGGCGATGGCGAATCCGAGTTCCTTCAGGCCGTTGATCTCCGACACCAGTAGGCTGCCGAATCCGACGGCCAGGATCGCTGCGGCGAGCGAGAGCGGTCGCGCGGTGCGTTGCAGACCGGTCACGACCGCGGCGCGGTTGTCTCCGGTGCGGAGATATTCCTCTTGGATCCGACGGACGAGGAATAGTTCGTAGTCGGTGGACAACCCGAACAGCAGCACGAACACGATCAATGGCACCTGCGGCCAGATCATGCCTTCGCTGTCGTTTTGGAACAGCAGCACGGTGAGTCCGAACGCCGCGCCGGTGGCCAGCAGGTTCATCAGGATGGCCTTCAGCGGCAGGAGCAGGCTGCGGAGTATGACGACCAGCATCAAGAACATCAGGGTCAGCACACAGGCGACCACCCACCACAGCTTCGTCGAGGTTTCGGTCAGAATATCGGCGACGACGGCGTTGGTGCCGCCGACGAGCACGGGGAGACCGTTCGGAGCGGTCGCGGGGACGATCTGCGTACGGATCCGGTGCACCAGTTCGACAGCGGGCAGTGCGGCGGGTACGTGCTTCGGGATGACAATCACGGTGGTGAGGTCGACGCCATTGTCGAGTTCGGTGACCGCGGCCACTTCTGGGTCCGTCCGCAGGGCTGCCAGCAGTGGCCCGAGGTCCGGCGCACCGGTGTCGGCGGGCCGCTCGAGTAGCACGGTCACAGCGCTCGCCAAACCCGGCACATCCGGTTCGGTGAGCTCGAGACCGGTCATGTATGACGTGTCGGCCAGTGCGCGGCGTTCCAGGTCGATACCCAGTCTCATGTCGGGTAGCGGCGTCGCGGTCAACAGCAGGCCCGCGGTGACTGCGATGGCGTACGGCCAGGGGTGGCGCATCAGGTGCTCAGCCCAGCGAGCCAGCCACTGTCGATTTCTGGTCGCGCCGTCAGCGAGCGGAACCCGCGGCGACAGGAGCCGGGGCTGCCATTCGAGCCGCTTGGTCAGCGACGCCAGCACGGCGGGCAGCAGCGAGAGCGAGGCCGCCAATGTCACTGCGGTCACCGCCATGATACCGACGACGAACTGGGCGAATATCGGCCAACGCACCAGGAACAGGCTCACAGACGCCATAAACAAGATCAATCCTGAGTACACCACTGTGCGGCCCGTCGTGGCCGACGCGGTCCGGAGGGCTTTCTCCGGGTCGACTCCGGCGGCCAGTTCCTCCCGGTAGCGGTTCGTCACGAACAACGCGTAATCGATGCCGATTCCCAATCCGATCGTGTTCACCCCGATCAGTAACATGCCGTCCACCGGGAAGGCTGCGGCCAGCAGGGCGAACAACCCCAGGGTGGTCACGATCGATGCGCCTGCGATGATCATCGGCACCAGCGCGGCCACCGGTGCTCGCAGGCCCAACAGCAGCACAACGATTGCGGCGGGCACCGCGACCAGCTCGATGCGCAACCAGTCCGCGATTTCGGCTTCCTGCAATACCTGGCCGAAGGCCGACGCTGCGACCAGGTAGGTGCGAACCGCGCCCGCAGACGCGGCCCCGGACGCTTGGTCGACGGCGGCCTGTTGGGCCGGCGCCCGGTCTTGACGTTCCTGGTCGTTGCCGGAGGCTCCCACCAGCATGTAGGCGGTGTGCTCGTCGTGGAGCAGCGGTCGCAGCGGTTCCAGGGTCTCGTCCAGCACCGGCGAGAGCTCGGGGTCGCCGACCACCGGAAGCAAGATCACTCCGGAGATGCCGTCCTGTTGACCTAATGCGGCCATTCCGGCGTTGATTGCCGCCCGGAATGCTGGGTCCGTCGCCCGCAACGACGGAGAATGGAATACGGCAATCATTGGCTCGTTGCCGAGGGACGGCAGGCCCGCGGCGAGCACCGCGCCTGCCTGTTGCGATTGGGAGCCAGTTACCTCGAACGGTGGAGAGACCAACGATCCCAGCAGGTGTGGCAGCCCGAACAGGCCGAGCACCACCGCGATCAACCATCCGGCGAATACCCGACTTCGATATCGGGTCATCAGCCCAGCCAGCCGCGCCAACGAATCCCTGCGCCCGATAGGCACTCTCCACCCCTTCTTCTAAGCGCTTCTCTACCAAGCGTCGCGCCGATAGTTATCGGCGCGACGCTGCGAACAAAGTTGGTTTGCGGAACTGAACTAGTGCCGATCATCTACTCCGCAAAGGTGTAGGAGACGTATTCCAGAGCGAATGTTCCTGTTGGAACTGCAGTGCACCCTGGCAGTTTGATGCCGGTAATGGTTCCTTCGGCCGTCACGGTTTTCGATGCGTTTTCGCTGTCCGCGGTCAGTTTTTCGGTGAGTATCGCTGTTGCCGGCTTACCGTCGAGTGGAACTTTCAACTCGAACGTTCCCTCCGTTGACTTGTCGACGCCACCGCTGGCGGTCTTGGCCTCGGCCTCATCGATCTCCGCGGTGATCACGCAGGAGTTGTCCACTACCTCGAACGAGATTGTCTTAGACTTCCCGCTCTCTTCGCGTGCACAGTCCGCATTCGGGAAATCAATGTTCGCCGAAGCCTTGACCGGGGTGGGGGCCTTCGGGGCCGGGGCGGAGTCGGGATCTATCGGGGCCTCGATCGAATCGGGCACATCCTCGCTGACCGTGAGTTTTCCGGTGCCTTCGGTACACGAGGCATTCTCGGGCTCCGCCTGGGCCATCGAGCCCGGGGCACTGACAAGGCAGTAGCCGATCCCGGAAACAGCCAGCAGTCCTGCGGCGAGCGCGACCGAACGCCGGGTTCTCCGACGACGACCACCAACCTGATTTACCGGCTCGAGTCCTTCTGTTCCTTCGCGTGCCATCGCAATCCTTCCCATCGACTGTGCGGTCGTTGAAGCGAAGCCTCCGTGGGAACAACCCCGCTGGAGGTCGTCGCGATCTTGCGAAAAGCTGGTGCAGAATTCAGCGGAGAACCTAGAATCTAGGCGGCTTGAACCCTACAGCGATGTGGTGGGCTCAATGCGTAGCCGCGCCCTGGAATTGCCGTCGTGCACGAACGGGATACTTTGTCGGGCCGATATGGTGCTGAGGAACGAGCCGCCGCCCGCGGCTTTGGTTGCAGACTGCGCGCGAAAACAATGAATATGACGTAGCCGCTGGGCTCGATTGTGCCGGGACTCGCCAATTGCTCGAGCGAGTGAGTAGTCGTGGACCTACGAGTCGAGTTGGTCCCACCACCAGGCGATGTTCACGTATGGCGGTGGCGTGAGCCCGGCTCGGGGCGGCTGATCGGTACGAGTCACGCACGGGCGTCCTGCTGCGGCATACCGGGCGGTCATCGCGGACCAGTCCAGGACTCCACTCAGCGAGGTGCCGAGGTTGGTCAGATAGACCGAGGTCGAGGGGCTGACCCGGGGGAGGGTCTGCGTGCGCAATTCGAGGAACAACGCCATGATCCGGTCGCACAACTCGACGGCATCGTCCAGAGCTTGGTCGCAGCTGCGCCCCGCGCACCGCAGCACATTGATGATATTGCGGTCAGTCACGGAGTCCTTGGTGTGGGACGACACATCAGCGAACAGGGTCATCAGCAAGCCTGCGGCGTGGGTCAGCGCGGTGACGGCTGGGCTTTCCCGCTCGGCCGCGGGAAGTTCGGTGCCTCCGCACACCTCCACGGTGGTGGTGACGGCGCGGGCCGCACCGTCGAGCATTTTGGTGAACAGGTACTCATCGATGCCGGGCAGCGTCTCATTCAGCGCATCGTCCAATTCGAGGGCCACCCCGAGCAGCACTGTCTGATACGAGGCGACCCACCACCTGACCAGAGCCGGCGAGAGGTGCAGGTCCAGATAGCGGCGCATGTCACGCAGCAGCGCCACCTGCGCAGGGTCGTCGTGGACCTGCGCCAGCGGCGCTTCTACCGCCCGCATCAATCGCGGTGCCAGCTCACGGTACTGCTGGCGCCGTTGTGTGACGGTGCCGGTATCGAAGAGGTCGTCGACCAGGAACCCCCAATACATGAAGGTCATTACGAACAACAGCAGATCATCGGGTGCGCCGGGGGTCATGCTCCCGGTGACTCGGGCGCTTTCGGTGGCCAATGCACTCCTTCGTGGCATCGACGCGTCCCCGAACAGCCGGAAGCGCTCCATCCAGTCGAACGAACGGTCCTGTACGAGTTGCGCATTCGGATGAAACGACGATGGGATCGGGCAGTAGAACGCGAGCGTAACGGGTGCGCTCTCGTCGAAGACTCGATCCCCGGGAAGAGACTGCGCGGCCATGGTCGACTCCTCGATAGAATGTCAGCACGTAGGCGAATCAGGTTGCGGGACAGGGCATTGCAATCGACCATGTGGATAGAGTGGTCGTGGAACAGGCGTGCCCGCGCCACGCGGTGTTGGCGACGCGGTGAAGCGTGTAGGCGCCGAGAGCAACCAGAGGGTCTCCCGAGTCCGGGCCGTTATCGGGCGCGACGGGTGCAGGTGGACGCGAGGTCGTGCAGCACGGCGGCGGCGGAAGGGTGGAAGGGCGCGCCGTCCACGGCGAGGCGTGCCTGGTGACAGCGGTCGGCGATCATGGCCTCGATGGCATCTCGTGCACCGCAGGCGATCAGGATTTCGCGGACTTGCCGTGCGCCGTCTTCGTCCAGGTTCGGATCACCGACCAAGCGATCCAGGCCGCGGCGTTGCCTGGAGTCAGCGTCTCGGCGGGCGACAGCGATCAGAGTGGTGTGCTTGCCTGCTCGTAGGTCATCGAGGACCGGCTTACCGGTTACTGTGGGATCGCCGAAGACCCCGAGCAGGTCGTCACGCAGCTGGAACGCCTCGCCCAATGGCAGGGCATAGGAGGAGCAGGAGGCCAACAGACTCTCGTCGGCGCCGGCGAGGACCGCCCCCAGGCGCAGCGGTTTCTCAACGGTGTACTGCCCGGTCTTGTACCGCGCGATGGCCAAGGCGGTGTCCAGGTCGGCGGCGAGGTCGCCTTCGCTGAGCAGATCGAGGTACTGACCGCTCATCGTCTCGGTACGCATAGCGTCCAACAGCGCCCAAACATCCTCGGCCATACCAGTATCCAGTCCAGCGGTGTGAAGCAGGTCATAAGACCAGCCCAACGCTAGATCACCCACCAGGATCGCGGTATTCACCCCGAGCCGATCCGCCGATGAGTGCGTGGGGTGGGACAAGGCGATCTGTCGGTGCATCACCGGCCGGCCCCTACGGGTAGCGCTTCCGTCCATCACGTCGTCGTGCAAGAGAGCGAAGGCGTGGAACAACTCCAGCGCCGCTGCTACCGAAATAACCCTCGAGGGAACTCGCTGCCCAGCAACGGCCCACCAGCCGCAGCAGCACAACAGCGGCCGCAACCGTTTACCCCCGGCCAAGAAATCCTGCAACCATCCGACGAACACCCGCAACTCCGGGATCGTCGCCCGACGCTGCTTCTCGGAGAGAAACTCCGACAGCGCATCGTCGATCCATCCGTGGCACTCCGCAAGCAGCTGATCGGGCAATGCCGTTGTTCCGTCCCCTGGTGGACGCATCGAAAACATCACAAGTCTCCAATATGTCTGCGCTGCAACGTCTGTGGTGTTGATCGCCGAAATGTCCCGAGACATCACACGACCGACAACGTTTGGGAAGGTCACATCCTCGCCCAATACCACACGGCGGCAGCGACTATCCCCGGCGGTCCGCCGTGATCACGCAGGAGTTGCCTACTACCTCGAACGAGATTGTCTTAGACTTACCGCTCTCTTTCGTGTGCACAGTCCGCATTCGGGAAATCAATGTTCGCCGAAGCCTGAAGCGTACGGCGATGTGGAGGGCTCGGTGTGTAGCCACGCCCTGGGATACTGAGGGGCGCTCTACAGTGGGCGCCGGTTGTGGGGTTGTGGGTGTTGGCCGAACTCGGCACACAGCGCGGCGATCGCGGCGACCATGGCGGCGCGATGGGATTGGAGCCGTTCGCAGGACCCGGGCTCCTCGCCGGCGAGGGACTGTAGCGACGGCGATGCGTTGAACCAGGCGGTCACGAGCCCAAGGGTGAGCGCCAGCAGATCGGTTGCGTTGCCATCGAAGTGGTCTTCCATTGCCCGGATTTTGGGTTGGTAGGCGTCGACCTCCCCGGAGGTGGCCAGGGGCCGCTCGAGATTGGCCCATGTCGACAGGCGCAGGACGGCAGGGTCTTCGAGGAGGTGGTCGAACAGTCTGCCGCCGTAACCGGGCAGATCACCCGCGCTGAACGGGACAGCCGCCGATAGATCGGTCAGTGCCCGCTCGACGACAAGGTCGAACAACTGCTCTTTGGGCCCGAAGTGCACGTAGATCGACCGCTTGTTGGCTTTGGCTTCCTCGGCGATGCGATCGATGCGGGCACCGGCCAAGCCGTAGCGGGCGAACTCGGCTCGCGCCGCCTCCAAGATGCGTCGTTTGGTATCAGAAGCATCCGGTGGCACGCGGTCGATGATACTTCAGATTGAATGTAACTATCTAGTTATTGACAATCAATGAAGAGTCCGGCACAGTCGCCTAGGTAAGTATCCGGCTAGTTACCTTGGGAGATGTGGATGCCTCAGAAAATTCTGATTACCGGCGCGAGCTCCGGATTCGGCCGCGGCGCGGCCCTGGAGCTGGCCCGACGTGGCGATGAGGTGGTTGCGGCGGCGGAGACCTGGCCGCAGGTGCGCAGCCTGCGCGCGGATGCCGCCGCCGCGGGGGTCGAGCTGGAAGTGATCAAGCTCAACCTGCTCGATGAGATCGACATCGCGCACGCGGGGTCCTTCGATCCGGATGTGCTGGTGCTCAACGCCGGGGTGATGGAGGGCGGCTCGATAGTGGATATCCCGCTGCAGCGGGTGCGCGAGTCTTTCGATATCAATGTGTTCGGGCATCTGCGGTTGGTGCAAGCGATCGTGCCGAAGATGGTCGCGCGCAAGTCGGGCAAGGTCGTATGGACCTCCTCGATGGGCGGGATTCTGGTTGTACCGTTCCTCGGGGCATACTGCGCGACCAAACATGCCATCGAGGCCATCGCGGGGTCGATGAAGGCCGAACTCGAACCGCACGGCGTGAAGGTCGCGACGGTGAATCCGGGGGTATTCGGCACCGGGTTCAACGACACCGGCGCGGAGAGCTACGTCCAGTGGTACAACCCCGACACCGCTGTGGTGCCGATGCCTGATTTCTCCGCCAGCCTTGCCGATCAGGCCGACCCACAGGAAATGATCGACGCGATGGTCGAGGTGATCGCCACCACCGAACATCTCTACCGCACCATGCGTCCGATGGAGACTGTCGCCGCTGCCAAGCAGTGGCAAGAAACAGAGTGGGCCCAGAATGCCTGAAACCCATAATGTTCTGACGATGCAGATCGGGCTCGACCACGCTGATCAGCTCATCGCACGAGGCCGGGCCGCGGCCGATGAGCTGGGTTTGCGGGCGGTGTTCGCCGTGCTCGACACCGGCGCGAACATGGTGGCGTTCGCGCGGATGGACCGCGCGTGGCTGGCATCCAGCGAGCTCGCGGTGGCCAAGGCCCGCACCTCGGTCAAGTTCCAAGCCCCCAGCGAAGCGCTGAATGCACCCTTGCAGCTGGGGCAGCCGGTTGCGCATTTCGACCACCTCAACGACGGGCTACTGCTCATGGGCGGCGGGCTACCCATCCTCGATGACGAAGACCGCCTGATCGGCGGCATAGGAGTTTCGGGTGGGACACCTGAACAGGACGCGGAAATCGCCCGCGCAGCCCTGAGCTGACGGGTTCCGACCGCGGTGTGTCGCCGTCCCACACCCAGCGGGGCGGCGACAGCCGCGCCGGCGCCCGCGACGCCGACGAACAGTGGAATGTGCCGAACGAGATTGCATTCAAGATTGCAAATGAATGGATGTGACCAAATGGCCTGTGGGTTTGGACTCACTCATGGGCACCGAGCTGAAGTTCACGCGGCATCGGGTATTCGGCCGTGAAATCCCGTCCATTGAACTCCTTGCAGCGGGAAACATCCACGGCCTCACCGCGCTCCTATCCCGAGTCCTGCGAAACACCTGACGAAACCGAGACCGTATCTCTCCGCTCGAGAACCAAGGGCAGGCCAGCGGCCTGCCCTCACCGGTGTGGCAGCCATTGGTTGATGACCGCGATGTGGATGGTGGCCAAGTAGCGGACGGCGAGTTTGTCGTACCTGGTGGCTACGGCTCGGTGTTGTTTGAGCTGGTTGATCCCTCGTTCGACAGCGTTGCGGTCGCGGTAGATCGTGGGGTCGAATGCCGGTGGCCGACCACCGGCGCTGCCACGGCGACGTCGGTGCCCGGCCTGGTCCGCCGGGATGGGAATGGTTGCCTTGATGCCGTAACGACGAAGCCAATCCCGGTTGGCGCGAGCCGAATACGCCTTGTCGGCCAGCACTCGTTCCGGTCGAACTCGGGCCCGGCCGCCACCGAGACGGGGGATCTCGATCGCATCGAGCACCGTGGTGAAGTGGGGGCTGTCACCGACCTGACCGGCAGTGACCAGTATCGACAGCACCCGGCAGCCCTGTTCGGTTGCTAGATGCAGCTTGCTGGTCCATCCACCACGGGAGCGGCCCAAGCCATGATCAGGCGGCTCGCACTCACCGGGCCCTGCTGGCGGTTCAAGTTGCCGGGCGCCTTCGCGGCGGGCTCCGGCAGCGTGTTGATGGACGCGGGTGATCGTGGAGTCCACGCTTACCTGCCAGACGGTCTCACCGGCCGCATTGGCGAAGACCTGCAACGATTTGATGATCACTGCCCACGCACCTGCCCGCTGCCAGCGACGGAACAATCCGTATACCGCCTGCCACGACCCATAGGATGCCGGGACGTCCCGCCAGGGAGAGCCGACCCGGGTCCGCCATCGAATCCCGTCGATGAGCTGACGTTTCGTCCATTTCGGCGGGTGTCCCGCCTTCTTCGCGTGAGGCAACAGCGGGTCCAACCGCACCCACTGGGCATCGGTCAGATCCGCCCACCCCGCCACCGCTACGCTGGCCACGAGGTCTCCGGTATTCAGGTTCTTCTTCGACAGCTGATCGATCTACCGGAGACCTCGCCCATATGCCAACGCAGCCAACAGCTTTCAACAAACATGCTGATGGTGGGGCACCGTGATGCGGTGCCCCACCATCAGTCACTTCGAAACAGGCCCCTATGGCGGCGGCACACAACGGCCACTGGTCTGACCTGGCGGGCTGCCGCCGCCCTGCTAGGTACCGGCCGGTGTCAGGAAGAGACGAGGGCCCGCACCGTTTCGACTGTGTCGCAGTGTCATTCAGGTGCGAACGGTGATGACGTCCACCGGGTCGTGAAGTCGCCGGTGGACGCCTGTCGGCAGGGTGCGTGATTACCGCTTGCGCTTGGGCTCGTCGTCGATGCCTTCGGTCTCGACGCGTTCCTTGCGCACGGTGCCCGACACGGCCTGAGTGTCCTCGACCTCATCGACGGCCAAACGGACCCGCTCGACCGGCACGGCTTGCTTGTCTACCGTCAGGCGATCCTCGTGCAGGGTCACCTCGCGTTCCTGCTCACCGATATCGGCACGGCCGACCATGCTGGGGTCGGAGATCGGCTCACGTTCGATGCGGACCTCCTCGTGCGTGGTCGGCACCTTGATGGTTTGCTCCTCGGTCACCACGTACTTACGCAACCGCGCCCGACCGCTCTCGGCGCGCTCCCGGTTCACCTCGAGGTGCTCCTCCGAGCGGATCATCCCCTCATCGGTCGTGGACCGGTTACCACGCCCGTGCTGGTCGGCGGTTTGGTCGAACGCGTCCCATCCGGCCGTGCGCGGGTCCACGTGATAGTGGGTGAACAGCTGCTGTTCCTCGTCGGCGCTGATGTCGTGGTCCAGCGGGATATGCGGGGCGGATTTCACCTCTCGCTTCTCGACCTGCAGTTTCAGCGCGTCGGAACCTGCGGCGTGCTGCGCACCGACCAGCGGGACGAGGGAATCCTCGTGAAAGAAGCCGGTCGATACGGCAGCCCAGGTGGGCGCGCCGGAGGCCCTGTCGACATAGATCTGCTTGACCTTGCCGATCTTGTCACCACTACGGTCGTACACGGAATTGCCGATGATTTCGTCGAGTAGTCCTGTCATGATTCCTCCTCGAGATTTCGGTCTTCGGAGAGCGAACACACACAGAGCGACATCTCGCGCGATCGACCGGCCTATGCGGACTCTGGCACGATCACGGACTTGCGGATGCCCGGCCAATCAGATGGAGCCAGCTACATCACAGCTACTACCCGGTGATTCGCATGGCAAACCGCGCGGTTCAGCGACAGTCCCCCGATTCGGGCAGCGCGAACGTGAGCACACCCATGCGATCGCCAGCGCGACCCGTTCAGGGCCGCTTGTGAGAGGCGGGTCGGGTCCGGCTCTCGATCGAGGCCTGTGATGCGGAACGCGGGGGTGGCGGGTGGGTCACTCGCTCGCGGAAGGGGTGAGACGACAGGCGGTCTGCTGGAACAGCTCGACCTCCATGGGGTGCATCTGGTCGGCATGTCTATGGGCGGCATGATCGCGCAAACCGCGGCCGCCCGATATTCGGATCAGCTCATGGGTGTCGGCGGCCATGTCGGCGAGGTCGTAGGCGTCGGCTCGCGGGACTGCCAGTAGCCGGCGCAGTCGGCTCGGTGGCGGGTTGGATATCACCGTGGAGCGGCCGATGTCGCGATTGTCGAAGCGGATCACGCGGAAGCCCCGGGCGATCAGGCCCTCGACCATTTGCTGTGGCCAGGAATACAGGTCCAGGCCGAGCCCGGCGACCAGCAGCAGCGGCTGTCCGCCGGACGGACCATCGACCCGGTAACAGAGGCGAATTCCGGTGGACAGCTCCACGAACTGCTCACCGGAATCACCCGATGCCATCCCGCTCACGGACCTGCCGCAATCAATTCCACCGGAGCCGGCACCCGCGCGAACTTCAATTCCGGGTCCTCCCAAGCAGGTTCGCGGAGCAAGATCACATCGGAGTAGTAGCTCAGCGAGGTCAGCCAGGGCAACGATCACCCTGCCGGGCAGCTCATGCAGGACCCGTTTGACATAGCCCGCGTCGAAATCCAGGAAGGGCTTGGTGGGCCTCGTGGCATCGTCGACGCGCGGCACACAGATGTCGTAGCTTCGGAATCCATGTGCGCCAGCAAGTTACAGGATTGCTCGCACAACAGACCCACCTTCAGCGTCCACGAGAGGTTCGTGTAGCTGACAACGAAGGCGTAGTTCGGCACCGAGGACAGCATCATGCCGCGGTAGGCGATCGTCTCGGCCAGGTCGATCGCGTGACCGTCGACGGTCATCGGTATGCCTCCGAAGGCCTGGACGTTCAAACCTGTTGCGGTGATGATGATGTCGGCGGAGAGCTCGCGGCCGGAGTCCAGCAGGATTCCGTTCTCGGTGAAGGTCGCTATGGTGTCGGTGGCCACCGAGGCACGGCCGTCCCGAATAGCCCGGAACAGATCACCATTGGGCACCATGCACAACCGCTGATCCCACGGGTCGTACGGCGGATTGAAATGCGTGTCCACCGGGTAGCCCGACGGCAACTGCCAGGCGTTGAGGCCGCGAATGATCTTCCGCGCGCTGCGGATAGCGGCGGCAGATCTCCCAGATCAGACGCTGCTCAAAGATGTTCTTGCGCCGCGCGATCGCATACCCGCGCTCTTCGCCGAGTAGCCGCGCAGCAGGTTGGCGATGTGATCCACCTGCGGAATCGGAATCACATAGCTCGGTGTGCGCTGCACCATCGTGACGTGTTCCGCGATCTCGGCCATGGCCGGCACCAGCGTCACCGCAGTCGCGCCGCTGCCGACCACCACGACCCGCTTGCCCGCGTACTCCAGGTCCTCCGGCCAGCGCTGCGGGTGCACGATCGTGCCCTCGAAGCGTTCGCACCCCTCGAAGGGCGGAGTGAATCCTTCGTCGTAGCGGTAGTAGCCCGCGGCGCTGAACAGCCAGCGGGCGTGCAGCTCGAATCGTGCACCGGTGTCGGGGTTTTCGATCTCGACCGTCCAGCGCGCGGTCTCCGACGACCAGTGCGCACCGGCCACCCGATGCCGGTACCGGATGTGCGGCTCCAGGTCGTTCTCGGTGATGGTGTCGCGCAGGTATTTCAAGATCTTCGACGCCGAGGCGATGGACTCCCGGTCCACCCATGGCTTGAACGCGTAGCAGAAGGTGTGCAGATCCGAATCCGATCGAATTCCCGGGTAGCGGAACAGATCCCAGGTTCCGCCGGAAGCACCGCGCGCTTCCAGGATCGCGAACGTCTTGTCCGGCAGCTGGGTCTTCAGGTATCGCCCGGCGCCGATACCGGAGATACCGGCGCCGATGATCAGGACATCGAGATCGCTGCCCGGAGCGGGTTTTCGGTCACGCCGCTGCCACTTTCGATGCCGCGCGGAGGGCCGCGACGATGTCCGCGGTGGGTGGGATGTCGGAGGCGCGGTGTGCACGGAAGTCCCACACGACCTCTTTGCCGCCGGCCGCGACGACGAATGCGCCGCCTAGCTGGGCGTTGTCGCCCGTACGCTGAGCCGGGTAGACGCCGTTACGGAGTAGGTGCACAAAGGGGACCAGGTTCCGCGGCCCGATCGTGCCGAGGACGGCCCGCCACAGCCCCATGGTGCGGTACAGCGTCTGGTCGTTGGTCGCCAGCACCGTGAAACGGGTCTTCGCCTTCTGCCGGAAGGTGAAAGCTTGGATCGGTGTGCCGAGCCCGATGAACACCACATCGCCACCGGCAGCGGTGATCTCGTCATAGTGCGCACTGATTTTCTGAGCCTGCTGCAGCGCGAAAGCACTGCCGAACTGGCGCAGGAATACCAATGCCACGGGCTTGTCCTGCCAGAACTCCTGGAACTCGCGCCAGTAGTGCCGGTCGGTGAGCAGCCGTTCATTGGCGATGACGTCGACTCTGGTCACAGTCCCACCTCCTGGGCGATGCCGTTGCTGTGTCCCGCAGTCGCCGAGGATCGCGCGTCGGCCGACTCCGTGGACTGCAAAGTTCCGCCTTTGCCCTGCTGCAGTCGCAGGCCGGGATCATGGGTGAAGGGCACGCGCCCCGTGCCTGCGGCATGGCGCGCGGCGTTGTGCATGTAGCCCCAGTATTCGTAGCCGAACCAGGACGCCAGTGCCCTGTCCACGATGGGGTTCGATACCAATTTCGCTGCACGGCGAACGAGAGCGGTAGAAACCGCCGTCCGAATCGGCTTGTTTTCCAACCCGCACATTGCCCGAACATGAGGTGTCAGCAGTGGAACCGATGCCCAGATCAGAACTCGGAGCGGGATATTGAGCACACCCAGCGGCCAGACGGGTGTCCACGGCGGCTTGGTGAGGAAGTCTGTGAGCTCCTGCGCCGGCCGGGTGAAGGCCATGATGTTCTGCTCCGCGTTCTGCACCCAGGCATCGACCTCCTCAGGTGTCCGCGGCAGCTCGCCCGACGGGATCCCGAGCAGCTCGGCGACGATGTGCTGCTCGGCGTAGAACTGCCGCTCGTCCTCGGCGGTCGCGTTCGGGTCACCGAATGCCTTGTAGGCCCGCCACAGATGCGGCCAGCCCACGACGTAGGTGAACTTGAGGGTCTCGACATGGTTCGCGCGGTAGGACTCACCCGTCGCCGGCACCACACCGTTGACATGCGAGTGCTTGCGGAAAAGGTCACGGCCGACCTTCTCGGCGCCGGCGGTGTCACCGAATACAGCTCCGCCGAAGAACTGCACGCTACGGCGCACCCGTCCCAGGGTGTCGGAGTGGTACACGGTGTGCTGGCCTACGCCGTAGCCGCCGTCTGGATCCAGGACCGAGATGAACAAACCGGACAGCGCACCCATGCCGGCCACCAGGAAGTTGTTGTAGATCTTCCAGCTGATCGAATCCGGACCGAAGTACCCGTCATCGAGACGGGGCGCCTCGGCCATCGTCAGCGCCTTCTCCCCATTCTTTCCATGAAGTTTGAGGAGGAAGTCGTACTTTCTGTTGTCGTCGGCGACATTGCCCATGACACTTGCCTCTCGGCTCGACATAGCTGATTGCGCGGACCCGGCCTGTTCAGAACTCGGCCTCATCCGTCGGAGTTTCATATTGCGATGTAATATGACATTAACATAATCCATGTTACGACGCAATATGACCTCGGGTCACGGCCCGCATTTAGGTCCGCGAACTGCGTGCATTGATACGCTGTCCAGCGCTCGCACCACCGGTCCGGCGCAGGCGATCCAGCGCGATACGACGAGGAAGGGATCCATGCCCAAGGCGTTGACCCGCGAAGAGCAGCAGGCGATCACTCGTGAGGTCATCCTCGCCGCGGCGCAACAGGTCTTCCTCACCAGCGGCTATCACGGTACGACGATCGCAAAAATCGCCAAGGCGGCCGGCCGTACACACGGGGCGCTCTATGGTCACTTCGCGAGCAAGGAGGCACTGGGCCAGGAGATTCTGCGCCAGCACTTCGAGGAGGTCCTCGCCCGGCTTGCCACGGCCTTGATCGAAGTTGATGACATCGCCGCCAAACTCGTTGTCCTGGAACAACAATGGCGCATCCTCAGTGCGGAGACCGACTGGACCACGCTCGCGGCCGAGTTCGTCTTCGCGACCAGGCAGGATCCTGAACAAGCAAAGACCATCGCCGAGACCACCGACGGCCTGCGTGCGGCGGTACGGGTCGTGTTGTTGACGCAAGCGGCAAGCATCGATCTCGACATCCATGATCTCGAGCTACTCGACCGCGCAATCGTGGCGATCATCGGCTCAGGAATCGGTCTGGTGATCGCCCAGGTGCTAGGCACTGTCGATGCCGACGGGTCCGCAGCAGGCTTCATCGAGACTTTTCGCCTGTGGCTGGTTCGTCTGGGGGTATCGCCACACCAGCTGGAACACCCAACTCGCCCTTAGGTTTCGGCGGTCTTCAGCACCCCTGCGAAGATGAACATCATCGTGGTCGCGCATTCGGCCAGCATCGATTCGCGGTCTGCGGCGTTGGCGATGATCGTGTTGCTGGCGCACATCAGCCGTAGCAGCAGGCGAGCGGTCGTTTCGAGTGGAACACCGTCACGTAGCTCCCCTCGCTCGGCAAGCACGGCGAGCAGGCGCTGGACTGGGGGGAGCACCAGCTTATCGTCGATGGCGTTGTACTTCTGTTCACCGAGGACCTCGGGTGCTTGCCGTAGCAGCTCACGATGTACGGGGTCGCTGATCGATCTCGCCGCGAACGCGTAGGCACACGCGATCGCGATCGGCGGCCCTGCGCCGGGCTCGGCCTGCTGGATCCCGGTCACCGCCTCCTCGATCGATTCGGCCGCGTCGTGCAGTCGTTCCGCGAAAAGGTCCAGGAAGATAGCCTGTTTGTCGGCGAAGTGGCGGTAGAAGGCGCCCTTGCTGATCAGAGCCGCTGCGGTGATGTCTTCGATGCTGGTTCCGGCGTAGCCGCGTTCGGCGAAGGACTCGCGTCCCGCGTCGAGGAGCGCGGTGCGGGTGGCGGCCGCATACATCTGGCGTCTGCTAGTCGGCGTCGTCGTCATGACCCTGGTTCACCTTTTGTCTGCTGTTTACAATCTACCTAACGATACTCATGCGCTTGCACAACACGGGCGCTGCTGAAACCTATCCCGCCGCTGGCCGACTGTCTCTCGCCATCGAGTGCCGCAGGAACACTTCGTGTTGTGCCAAGCGGTTGATGATGCCGTCGTCCATCGAGTCGCTGAGTATCAGTAGATCTCGCATGGCGTCGGTGGCCACCGCGGCCGTGACGATCCGGTCGACGGTGGCGCCCTCGCCGCGTTCGAACAAGACCGCCCCCAGGGGGCCAGCGAAGTCCCCATCGAGCCGAGACAGGACCGACAGCGCTGCCGCAACCGTCGCCGCATCCCCTTGTGCGGCGTCAGCCACGATGCGGTTTCGCCGCGTCTCAGGCACCAGCGCGACCACCGACCGCAACCGCTCCCCCGAATCGATCATGGCCACGGTGCGCAGCAGCGCCCGGTCGTCGGTGATGGCTTGCTCCAGCGCGCGGACCAGGTCATCGCCGAGGCAGGCCAGGAACGTGGCGGCGACACCGAACTCTCCGCGCCGCAACAACTCCTGCGCAGCCGGCACGAGCACCGCGGCGGGCACACGCGGCCCCACTATCGAGACCACGCGTGGATCTACATACGGTGCGGCCTCGGCCAGATAGCTCGGCTGCATGCGACTCAGAATGCCGGCGATCCGATCGGGGAGGGTGGTGCCGAGGGCACCGGCGGCGCGTCCGGCTACGTCGGCGGGTATCGCCTTGTGCGCTACCGAAGCGACGAGCGCGTCTGGCATCAGCGGAGCGAGTGCGCTGATGCGGTCGAAGGTGGGCGCCAGGGCGTCGAACAGGTCATCGGAAAGCCTCCGAGTCAGCGCCGCAATTTGCTCGGGTGCCAGACGCCGCAGATCTGGCAGGTCATCGGACCAGACGCCCAGTATGCGCGCGAGCTGGTCGATGCGGGCTGACGCAATGGACTCGGTCATCACGGTCTACTTTCCGAAGAGGATCTTGCGAGCGGGCATTCGCATCAGGCGCGGCAGAACCGTCAAGGCGCGGTCGATGGTCTCGTCCAGGCTGCGTTGTTCGCTGCGCTTGGCTTGACGCAGCAGATCGCTGAGGCGCTGCGATTCGCTCGGTGTGAGCAGGGTCAGTACCTCGGCGGGTTCGCCGAGCTGGTCCAGTAGCGGATTCGGGGTGGTCATGGCGATCCTCTGTGGTGCAACGGTTTTCGATCCTGGGGCAGGATGCGCTATTTCAAGGGCAAAGCGCCGTCGGACCCGCCGACATCGGTGACCTGCCAGCCGGCGCCGCGGTCGACGGTGACGGTGTAGGTCACGGTGCTGCGGGCGCCGGCGGGGTTCTGGGCGTTGGTGGAGTTCACGTCGATGAACACGCTCACCGTGTAGCGTCCGCCGGATTCGGAAACGACTTTCGCCGCGATCGGTGTGGCGGTCGAGTTCCACTGCAACGGAACCAGGATTTCCTGCAGCTTCGGCGCAGTCGCGTCGAATTTGGCGGCGAGGGCCGGACTGGCGTTGGTTTTCAGCCGTCCCACCCAAGCGGGAATATCGTCGAACTTGACCGTCGCGGAGCCGAGGGCGTAGTCGGTGGCGACCTGTTCGGCGTGGCGGTCGTCGACTGCGGCCCGCTCCCGGTTGGAGATGTCGGAGCGCGCCGCCACGAGCAGTCCGCTCAGTGCAATGACAGCGACGACCAGGACTGCGATCACCGCGGCGGAGATGACAGTGTTGACGTTGATCGAGATCGACCGGGTAACAGGGGGTTCGGTGTGTCGCGAGCGGGCGGGTCGCTCCTTGGTGTCGGTAGTCATGGGACAGTGAGCCTTTCGGGATTATTTAACGGCGAGTTGCAGGCGCAGGGTGCCGTCCAGGGTGGTCGCATGCAGCGCTTGGGTGATCAGGGCGCTCAGGTCTAGTTGTCCCGCGCTGCGGGTGGCGGTGGCGGCCAGCGCGGCCAACAGCGGCAGAAGTTCTTGGAGCTCGGGACCGAGAGCCTCGATCTTCGCCGACAGTTTCTCCAGGAAAGGCAGCAGGCCCAAGCTGATGCCGTCGTCGAAATGGAAGGCCTGCGGCATCTGACCGGCGCGAATCATGCCGGCGAGTGCATCGGCGACTTCGGCGACGCGAGGTCCGAAGTCCTGCCAAGGTTGTGCGGCCTCGGCCAGCCCGGAACCGATGGCGCCGGTGCGGGGCGCGTGGGCTTGCAGGTCCAGCAGCAGTTGGCGCAGCACGGCGCTGCGGCTGAGGATGGTGGCGGCGAGCAGGTCGGTGGCGCGGGCGATCTCGGGGGTCAGCCGGTCGGTACCGGCGAGGGCAATGGAGAAGGTGTCGACGATCGAGGTGAGCGCGGCCGGGTCCAGCTGCCGTAGCAACCCGGTGGTGTCCGCGGCGACTTCGGGCAAGGAAACCGGCGTTTGCACATTGCGGGCCGGCACCGTCTGCCCGTCACGCAGATAGGGGCCCCCGCCGTCGGCGGGCCGGAAGTCCAGGTACGGCTCGCCGAGCGCGGACAGCGCTTCGATGCGGGCGGCGCTGGCGGCGGGAACCGGATACCGGCTATCGATCCGCAGCCGTACCTCCACCGCGGTGCTGGTGTGCGAAACCGCTGTCACCCTGCCGATCTCGACTCCGGACAGCAACACCTTCGAACCGGCGGCCAGGCCGCCGGAGTCGGGCACCTGCAGGGTGGCGGTAAGGGTGTCATCGAGCCAGCTGACGCGCACCACGCCGAAAACCAGATAGGTGCCCCCGGCGATGAGAAGGACCACGATGCTGGCCAGGGAAGCCAGGGCGGTGGGCTTCATCGCACCAGTCCGATCACGCGTAGAGCGCGCACCATGTCTTCGGTTTGCTCGGTGCGGGAGGATTCGACGGTGACCGAGGTGATGTCGATCGCGGGCCGCTCGGCGAACGGAATAACCTTGTCGTGCAACAGCGCGACGAGCCGGTTGAGATTGGAGGGGGCGGCCAGGTCGAGGGGGTTCGCGGCGAACAGCAGAGGCACCAGGGCCTTGGCCGCGCTGTCACCGGCCTGCAGCAGCGGGCCGAGCCAGACCAGTGCGTTCGCGATCAAGCTGAGTTGTCCGACGATGCCGAGGGTTTGGGCGATGGAGTTGGCACTGGCGGGGATCTCGGTCGCGCCGCGCGGGCTGAGCAAGGCATCGAGGGCGGCGCGGTTGTCGGTGACCGCGGACAGGTTCGCGCGCAGCCCGTCGAGCAAGCGGTCGACTGCGTCCAGGTTGAGGCTGACGTCTTGGACGTCGCGGCCGAGGGTGTCGAAGATGCGGGCGGTGTCGGCGGGCTCTTCGGGCAGCGCGGCGTTGGCTTGGTCGATGATCCGTTGAATCTGTTGCAGCGAACCACCTCCGACGAAGGAGGACAGTCCGAGCAGTAGATCCTCGATTTGCAGGGGCGGTTTCGTCTGTTCGAGTCCGATGGCGCCGCCGTCGGCGAGCGGCGGACCGGGCTCGGGTGTGCTGAGTCCGATGTAGATGTCGCCGAGCACGGTGCTTTGGCGCAGTTGGGCGGTGGTGCTCGCCGGCAGCCGCACCGCGGTGCTGATATCGACAATAGCTTCCACATAGCCCGGCGCGGTGGCGGACGGGTCGACGATGGTAACCGAGCGCAGGCTGCCGACCTTGGCTCCGTTGGCGACGACTTTGGCTTGGGCGGGCAGGTTCAGCGCGTTGGTGAATTGGATGTGTACGGAGTAGGTCGGTCCCGCGACGGCAGCGCCGGGAACGGGCATCTTGGCCGGGTCCAAGGTGCAGGCGGAGATCGTGGCGGCCACAGCGGCGAGCGCGGCGATGCCGCGGCGGGGTCGGCGTGCGGTCACGGGGCACCTGCCAATCCGAGGACGAGGGGGACGAGGTCGGTGTCGACGAGTCCGTTGGCCGCGGCGCGGCAACTGCCCGGAGTCGCGGACCGTAGCAACGCGCAGATCAGGCCGGCTTGTTCGGGCGGGAGCGCGGCTTTCGGCGGCGCCCAATTCACCCGCGGCGCGCCGGTGGCCGGGTCGAGGGTGTTGGTGAAGGCGCCGGCCAGGACGGGTAGCGTTTCCAGGAGTTGTTGCAGGCCTGCGACATTGGCCGACAGCAGCTTCAGGTAGGGGATGGTTTCGTCGAGGCCGTTGAGGATGTCATAGCCGTACTTGCGGGACAGGTTGTTCAGCCAGGGCAGGATCACGGTCAGTGATTGCACGATCTGGACAACGTCGGTCCAGATCTCGTTGATCAGGGTGATGCCGGGTGCGGCCTGGGTGACGGCTGTTTCGATGTCTGCCCAGTTGACGGCGACGCTGGACATGATCGTGGCGAAGGAGTCGATGAGTGACCCGATGTTGCCGATTGCGGCGTCGGGTCGTTTGAGCGCGGTCGCCAGGTCGCGGATGGTCTGGTTCAGTTGCGGGCCGGTGCCCGCGGTGGCGCCGGCGAAGGACTGCAGGCCGGTCCGGAGCTTGTCCTGGTCTGCGGGGTTGTCGCCGCCGTTGAGCTGGTCGGCCAATCCGGAGAAGGCGCGCAGGGCGCGCAGGGTTTCGCTGATGCTCTTGGGGGTGAAGGTGTTGGTTACACAGGACTCGCGCGACCACTCCGGCAGCGGCCCCGATTCGCCGAGGACCTCGAGCTCTCGGTCGGCTACCAGGGTGTCCGACACCGTGGTCGCCAGTACCTCCCCCCGGAGTCGGTGCTCGGCCGCGACGGTGAATTCCACTCGCGCTCTACCGTTTCGTGGTTCCACGGCGGTCACGGTGCCGACCGGAACACCGAGCATGGTGACGTGATTGCCCGGGTACAAGCCCACCGCGTCCGGCATGTCCGCGCAGTAGGAGATCGTGGCACGCAGCGGGTCGGCCACCACCACGTAGCCCACCAGGGCGAGAAGCACGACCAACCCAACTCCGACCGCGGTGACGAAACCTTGCGCGCTGACCAGTCGTCGCATCGCTCAGCACCCCCGCCCCGGGACGGGCACACACAGCCGGGGCGTGTCCAGGGTGAGGTGGGACTGGTCGAGGGTGATCCCCTCCGGGCCGACCGCGGTGGTGAGGCGTTGCTTCAAGTCGAGAAAGTTGTTCTGCGCTTGCAGCAGTCGCGCGCCGATGTCTTTGAGCTGTGGCAGCGACCGGTGCAGGGCGTCGACGAGCGGTTCGAGCCGGTTGCGCCAGATCGGTTCCAGCGCGGCGATACGTGCCAGCAGCTCGCCGGTGATGCGCAGCGCCTCCTCGATCTCGGCCTGCTTGTTCAATCCGAGGGTTTCCAGCATCCCGATCTGGCGAATGAAAGTGCCCAGCAACGCCTTGTTGTCGGCGATATTACGTAGATACTCACTCGAGACTTCCAGGGCTTGGGAGACCTCGTTGTTCTGACGTTCGAGCACCTCGACGAAGTCGGCGAGAGCGGTTCCCATGCGGCGCAACGCATCTGGATTAGCGGTGAGCGACTCTCCGACTGCGGCGAAATTCTCCCGCAGGGTCGCGCCGTCGACCCTGCCGAGCGGTGCGGCGGCGTCCTGGAGGGTGCGCACCAGGCTGTATGGCAACCGAACACGGTCGGCGGGAATGGTTTTCGAGCCCAGCGGGGTGCTGCCCGCAGGGTGCGCGGCGATGTAATGGCCGCCGACAGCGGTCAGCATGCGCACATCCAAGGTGGTCTGGTCACCGAGGAAGATGTCACTGTCGATGGTGAAGCTCATGCGCACGTGGTCATCGGCGAGTTCGAGACCGGTGACCTTGCCGACGGTGACGCCGGCGATCCGGATCTCGTCACCGGCCTGCACGGAGCGGGCTTCGGCGAGATCGGCGGTGTAGCTGCTCTTCCCGAACGGGATGAGGTACAGGACCGCGGCCGCGACGAGCACGGCCACCACGAACGCCGCCGCATAGGCGCCCCACCGCAACTCGCGTCGGTCGGCGCGGGCGGTGTGGTCGTGTCCGGCGGTCTTCACCCGTTGCATACGGCGATCCTTTGTCCGCTGATCATCACTTCGATCGGCATGGGCAATGCGGCGGCGCCCTGCGAGCAGGTCAGGTCGGCGCGAGCGCCCGGGCCGGGCGGCGGGAGCAGATTGGCGAGCTGCTGCAGCAGACCGGGGAGCTTGCCGAGGACGGCGAGTGCTTGCTGCGGGTCCGGAAACAGCCGCCGCAGCGCCGAATCGAGGTTCGGGTTGGTGGTCTCGGTGAACCCCAGGGTGGCGAGCAGGCTGTTGAGCGGCCCCAGTGTCGAGGGCGCCACCGCCGCGAAACCGATGAGCCCGTCCAGCTTTTCGCGGAAGACGGTGAATACTTCGGCCAGTCCGCGCAGCAGCACCGTCAGATATTGTGAGCGACCCCCGATCTGGCGGTTGATGCCCTCGAGGTTCGTCACGATCGTCGACAGCACGGTTTGGCGATCGCTGACGTAGCGGCTCATGCGTTCGAAAGCGTCCAGTGCGGGGCCCACACCGGCGCCGTTGCCCTCGATGACGGCGAGCACGGATTCGGTGAACTGGTTGAGCGCCTCCGGGGAGAACTCACGCAGCACCGGTTGCAGGCCGTTGAACAACTGGGTGAGGTCGAAGGACGGAATGGTCTTGTCGAGCGGCACTGTCCTGCCGGGCGCGAGCCGCTCGCCGGGACGATCCGGTTGACGCAGATCGATATAGCGTTGCCCGGTCAAGGACTGGTAGCGGATGGCGGGCACCGTGCTGAGGTAGACCGGGCGCTCGCGTTCGACGGTGAACTCGACGACCGCGGTCGCGCCGGAGAGCTCGATCGCCTCGACCTTGCCGACCCCCACGCCGTACATGCGGACGTCGCTGCCGACACGCAGACCGTTCACGTCGCTGAATTCGGCCCGGTAGCCGGTGGTTTCGGTGCCGACCGGGCGGGTGATGGCGGTAATGATCACCAGGAGCAGCACGGCGATCGTGGTCGCGAACAGAGCAAGTCGCCACAGCACCGAGCGTGTCGTCAGCGTGGCCATCGCACGCCCTCCGGGGACAGGACGGGCAGCGCGGCCGACTGTCCGAGCAGTGGGACCGCCAGACCGGGAACGGTGCGCAGAACCATCGCCACGCGGACTCTGGGTCCCTCCGGGGCCTCGGCGAAGATTCGGTCCAGGCGGGTGAGTAGCTCACTCAGTTCGGCCTGCGACCGGCCCGGCGTGGGGACAGTCGCGGCGATGGCCGACAGCAGCGGCGCGGCCACATCGGCGTAACCGCCCAGATGTTTGCGGGCGGTGTCGAGTGTGGTGGCGATGGTCGGGAACAGCTCGTTGGCGATCATGTCGACCCCGGCGTCGTAGCCGGGCCGGTCGGTGACGAAGGCCTCGATGTTGAGGACACTGTGCAACAGAACGAATGTTGACGAGCCGAACGCGCCTGTGCCGTCGAGGAATTGCGCGTACTGATCGATCAGGTAGGAAGGCAGATACTGCTGGGTGTCGGCGACCGTGCGCCCGAGGCTGACCATGGCCCGCAGGATCGGAGTGAAGGCGCGCAGGTCGCTGCCGACTCGGGTGAGCAGAGCCGTCAGCTGGGGAGTGAAGACCTCGGTCGAGGTTTCGGTGAGCGAGCGCAACAGCGTGCCCATGGTGAGATCGGTGGTGCGGCCGGTCAAATCGAGCACGGTACCCGCGCGCAGCGGTTGGCCGCCGACGCCGGAATGCAGTGCCAGGCTGGTGATTCCGAACAGATTCTCCGGGGCGTAATCGACGCGCAGGGTATCGGTGAGTGCGCTGACCTGGGTGCGGTCGAGCTCGACACTGAGCATCTGGGCGGCGTCGCCGAGGGCGTCCACCGCGGTGACCCGCCCGACCTCCACGCCGTCGAACCGGATCCGGGTGCCGGTGGTGACACCGTCGCCAACCTGATCGGTGCGCAATTGCAGACGCAAGTTCCGTGCGTCGCCGGCGTTGTCGAAAGCGGTGATGGCGACGCCGACGCAGACCGCGAGGGCGACAGCAAGGATGCCGGTCAGACGCGCGCCGACGCGGCTGATGTTCACGCCGGGCATAGTGAATTGCGGCATCGGGCTCACCCGGTGAATTCGATCGAGGAGTTGACGCCCCACAGGGCCAGCGTCATCACCATGTCCAAACCGATGATCGCCACGAAGCTCGCGCGCACCGCCCGCCCCGAGGCGACACCGACCCCTTCCGGCCCGCCGGTGGCGAAGAACCCGTAGTAGCAGTGGATGAGAATCACCGCCACCCCGAAGACCAGGATCTTCAGCACGGCCGCGAAAACATCGAAGCCGCTGGTGAATTGCGAGAAGTAGTGGTCATAGACCCCGGCGGCCTGGCCGTGCAGTAGCACCACCACCGTCGAGCACGACAGGTAGGACAGAATCAGCGCGATCAAGAAGGTCGGCACGATCGCCACCGCTCCCCCGATCACCCGGGTGGTGACCACATAGGGAATCGACCGCAGGCCAAGCGATTCCAGCGCGTCGATCTCCTCCGAAATGCGCATCGACCCGATCTCGGCGGTCATCCGGCAGCCCGCCTGGGCGGCGAATCCAACCGCGGCGACGATAGGCGCGAGTTCGCGGGTGTTGGCGAACGCCGACACCACACCGGTCACCGGGCCCAGCCCGATCAGGTCCAAGACGGCGAAAGCCTGGATGCCGGTGGCGGCGCCCACGGCGACGCCGAGCACGATCAGCATCGGGACCGCGCCACCGCCGACGATGAAAGAGCCTCGGCCCCAAGTCATGTCGGTGATGGTGCGCAACGTCTCCCCGCGATAGCGGCGCAGTGTCAGCGGAATGGCCGCCAGCGCCTGCCCGGTGAAACGCAGCGCGAAACCCAGACTGTCGAACGGCGCGAAGATCTTGCCGCGCGCCGCCAGCATCCGGTGGGCCAAGCGCAAGCCCTTGGGGTGATAGGAGGAAACGGCCATCACGCCACCCGCACCGGCATGAACATCGTGACCACCTGGGTGATCGCAAGATTGACCACGATGATCCCGGCAACCGAGAGCACCACCGCAGCATTCACGCCGTCGGCCACCCCGCGCGGCCCGCCTCCGGCCTCCAGCCCACGCTGACAGGCCACGATGACCACGATGAACCCGAACAACAAGGCTTTCACCAGCGAAATCCAGATATCGGTCAGCGAGGTGAACGCACCGAAGGTCGCCCAGTAACTGCCCGGAGTGACGTTCTGCGCCCCGATGGCCACCGCGTAACCCGCGACGACGCCGACGAAGATGATCAGGATGTTCAGCAGCGGAGCGACCAGCAGCATCGCGACCGCACGCGGAATCACCAGCCGGTGCACGGGACTGATACCCATCACCCGCAGCGCGTCGATCTCATCGCGAATGGTCCGCGCGCCCAGGTCGGCGGCGATCGCCGAAGCTCCCGCGCCACCGAGTAATAGCCCGGTGGCGATGGGCGCGCCCTGCTGGATCACCCCGAGCCCCCCGGCCGCGCCGATCAGCGAATCCGCGCCGATCTGATGGATGAGATTGCCGACCTGGATGGAGACGACCACACCGAACGGCACCGCCATGAGGACCGCGGGTATTGCGGTCACCGTGATCAGATACCAAGTCTGCAGCAGCATTTCGCGCCACTGGAAGCGGCCGGACACCAGGTCGGTCACCGCGCCGCGCCCAGTCTCCCCGGCCAGCAGCGCCACCCGGCCGAAAGTCCGCAGGCTCGACCGCGCCGTGCGGGAAACGTTCGCGCCCGCGAGTCTGGCGATCTCCTTGGCCTCGCCCGGTGAGTCCGCGCGAGTCACCGGGCCGACTCCCCAGGGCCCGTCGGCGAGAGAGGATTCAAGCATGCGGAGCGCAGCCCCGCGGCCTCGGTATATTCCCGCAGGGCGGCAGCGCCGACGGCCGACAGCGGCCCGCGAACACCGGTGGGGTCAGGTCGATCGGCCGCGAATGCTGTTGCGGTGGTGGCCAATAGCCGTGCGGTGAATTCGTAGGGTTCCGGCCCCTCGAGCCCCGACAAAGCCAACGAGACACCGTCGCGATCCAAGGCCCGCGCGGCGACCAGTGTGCGCCCGGGCAAGCTGGGTAGCGCCATCTGCCACGGGAGCCGCTCGGCCAGGCGCTGAGTGGCCGATCCCGTGGCCGATGAGCGCAACACCCGGCTACCGAGTGAGGTGAGCCGCTGGATCATCGGGGTGGCGGTGCCGAACCAGCCCAACCCCACATCGACCCGCTCCAAATGTTCATGGACCTCGGGCAGCCCGAAATGTTCGGACGCGCCGATAGTCAGCGCCGTGCGCTCGGTCCCCGCGATTCCGAAGCGCAACAGCCGCTCCCCGCCGGCGGCGCGCCGGACACCGAACAGATCCGAGGGGTCGCGGCGGAACGCGAACGACGCTTCGGCCACCCCTCCGGTCAGCGAAGCTCTGGTGCCGGGCGTGGTCAAGCCGATCAGTTGCCGCAACGTCGGGACCTCCTCGATACCCGGTGTGCCCGGCAGACCCGGGGCGAGGAAGTATCCGATCTCCGCCGCCACCGCCTCGGTCCCGCTTCGTCGAGCGCGGACGCCGCAGCGACATGGCCGGGCACGAAGTCGTAACCGAAAGCGGGAACCAGCAATGCCCCCGTATCGACAGCGCTCGATCCCAGGGTCCGGGACATCCACTCGATGAACGGCGGCACACCGGTCGAATCCAGGTATACCGCGCCAGCTTTAGCCGCCGCCCGCGCCGCCTCCCGCCCCAGCCGCAGAAACGGGCCCACCGTCGAAACGACCACGTCGTCACCGCGCAGCAAACCATCCAGCGCCCCCGGCACCGACACGTCGGCCTCCGCGATCTCACAGTCCACCGACGAGGCGCCGGAAACTTCCCGCAATCGAGTGGCCGACCGCCCGAGGAGGAGCACCGAAGCACGCTGATCCCCGGCGAGGGCACCGAGAATCCGCGCTCCCATGTACCCGGTAGCGCCTAGCAAAACGGTCCGAGACACCAATTCCTCCTGCAGCAAACCTTGTGATGCGCGACTCGACGGGCAGCTAACAGTGGTTGGCCTCACAGCCCCAGCCGGTCTGGACCGCACGATAATGAACTAGGGACGCAAAGTAAACCCGGGTCACAAATTATCTCTGAGTCCAGAGACCGTTCTCGCTTGAATCATCACCGAACCGAGCAGCACGCGGCTGTAGCGAAACACCCCGTCCGACAACCCGCTCGCACCGCAGCGCCCAGCCCGTGGCCGCGATCATTCTGACGGACTGCCTCACATTGACCCCGGGTGTGCGGAGCGTCGCGCGAAGGTGGGTCCGGGCAGGCTGGCCCGAGGCCCCAGGACGATGCCGGCGTTAAGCCCCGCCTTTCGGTCGCCGATTCGTCGCGAGCACCGAGCCAGAGCGACCGCCAAACATGATGTCGGTGCTGTCGGGCATCCTCTATAGGACAGCCGATTTGTGCCGGAGGACATCATGCCGACCTCGTTGTCTGACAACCAGATCCAGGTAATCGCCACGGCAATCGAATCTGGACGAGCGCCCCGTGTCTACTTCACCGAGGCTGCGGCCGGCATGGTCGAAGGCCGATCCGGCAAGGTGGTCGCCGTCGCCGACCTCTCCGAACCCGACTCCTTACGCGTGCGCCCCGCCGGGTTGAACGACACCCTCGCCTTCTCCCCCAGCGAACTCACCCTCACCAAGCCATCCCGACGTCGCTCCGGTAACCCTCCACGCGGTGAGGCCAACTTGCCGTTCGACGATTTCGGCGACGACGGTGCACAGAGCCGCGACCTCCCGAGGTAGTTTGTCCCCACGAAAACCACTGGCGCGCCATTGAACTCAGATCTTTTCAGCCAGGACCCTTACTCCTACGCGTGTTGCAGCGAAAATCGCTGTTTGCAGGCAGACCCCGCCGCTACGCTGCACCCTCGTGACGCACACCGGATCACTTTGGAGCCCCCGCACCGAGGTTGAACTTTCCACTGCGCTCGACAACGGGTTACTCGAGGAAACTCACTACCTCGACCTGAAGCGCACGCTGGACCCCAGAAAGTCCGCCAATGGCAAGATCGCCTGTGACATCGCGGCTTTCGCTCTCGACGGCGGCATCATCGTCATCGGCATCGATGAGGACGAACAGGGCGCCCTGAGCCTGTGGCCGATCGAGCTGGCCGGCCTGCCCGAACGCATCGAAAGCATCGCCGCCACGGCTGTGCACGAAGCGGTCCAGGTCACCACGACCCGTATCGACGCTGCCCGCAAACCCGGTTTCGGCTACCTCATCGTCCACATCCCCCAGTCGCCGCGCGCCCCGCACATGGTCGACGGCCGCTACTACGGGCGCGGCGACAAGAAGAATCGCGTCCTGCCTCAGGAAGAAGTCCTGCGACTGCACCAACGCCGACTCGGCGGGCGCAGCGACATCATCGCCAACACCCACCGCGCCATCGCCGAGCTCGGCCCGCGCAAGGGCCGCAACTCGATCTTGGCCATCCTCGCCGAACCCCTCGGTGCCCCTGACGATCTCTTGGTGCCACTAACCGACCCGGCAGACTGGCACGAAGGAGTGCTCCAACTCGTGCGCTCGGCTGCGAAACCTGAGCACGGAGGCTACTCCCCAACTCTGGCCGATGCCAGCGGCTTCGGACGCCGGGCCAACGCGGTCGCTCTGACGACCGGCATGTACAACGGGCGCTGGCAGGGCGAGCAGAAGGCAGCCGAACTCAGCTTTCACGAAGACGGATCACTTCTGCTGGCCTCCGAGCGCGCTGTCGAAACACTGACATTCACCCATGTCGCGCCACAGCCGCCACCGACGGAGGTTATCTTCGAAACCTTGATCATCGGTAACACCGACCTGCTGGTGCGCGTGGCCGCGCAGGTCGCGGAGCGCTACGGATTCACCGGCACGTGGCGGATCGGTTTGGTCATCACCGGGCTTCGGGGAGCCCAGTCCTGGACCCTCGCAAATCGGGATTTTGGCCGGGAGGGGTCAATCTTCACTGCCGAGACCTACGAGCGGGCCACCGAAGCAACGCTGCTCGACCTCACCCGCGATCCCCGAGCCGTGGCGGAGTCTCTCGTCGCTCCCCTCCTTCGCAGCATCGCCGCACACCACGCGTGGCGCAGCTACTTCAATCCCGACGCGGCGGATAGCTAACCGGCGCTAGCGCAGCGCTCCTGTCCACTGGCACGCCTTGAACGAGCTGCCACAAATCCGAACACGCTGCCGTGCAGCAGTCTTCGCAGCAGCGCACTCGCGAGGGAAAGCTGGCGGCCCGACGTAGCCTCCCTGCGCGCTCCTGCGATCTCGATGGTCGTGTTCGTGGAACAGGGCAGGGCGGACTAGCACGACAGTGGTATTTCGTTGCGCTGCAGTATGTCTGATGTTGTTGTATTTTGTCGTCCGTGTTGGGTGATGTTGTGGCCGAAGATGTTTCGGCGTGGCGGGCGGGTTTCGACGAGGTGTTCGCTCGGGTGGCGGGGGTGTTCTATCGGGCGGAGCCGCGGCTGTGGGCGCGGGCGTATCTGACGGGGTTGCTGGCGCCTGTGGAGCGCAAGAACACCTGGCAGTTGTCCGAGGCCGCGGGGGAGGTCGATCCCGGCCGGTTGCAGCACTTTCTGAATCGGTCGCGCTGGGATGCCGACGAGCTGCGCGATTGTGTGCGCTCGTATGTGGCCGAGGCTTTGGCCTGCCCGGATGGTGTTCTGGTGCCGGACGAGACCGCATTCTTGAAGAAGGGGGTGAAGTCGGCAGGGGTACAACGCCAGTATTCCGGTACCGCCGGGCGTGTGGAAAATTCTCAACTGGGGGTGTTCTTGGCCTATGCCGGGCGTTCGGGTCGGGCGCTGATCGACAGGGAGCTCTACCTGCCCGAGTCGTGGATCGGTGACATCGACCGGTGCACCGAGGCGGGAATTCCTGAAATCCGTTGCGAAGAGGGACTTTTAACGAAGCCCAGGCTTGCGGAGACGATGATCGCCCGGACCCTGGACGCCGGAGTGAGCGCGGGGTGGGTGGCCGCGGACGCCGCTTACGGGCGCGACGGTAAGTTCCGGGCATTCTGTGAGGCCCGCCGCCTGTCCTACGTTCTGGAAGTGCCGGTGCGTCAAACGGTGACCGATCTGGACGGTCGCCGACGCGTCGACACCCTGGTCGGGCGTGCACCGGGCGACGCCTGGCATCGGGTCTCGGCCGGACTCGGCGTGCGCGGAGAACGCGTATACGACTGGGCGTGGGCCACCCTCCCGCATTTCGGGGACCTCCCCGCCGGATACGCGCGGACCCTGCTGGCTCGCAGATCCCTCGATGACCTGACCGATATCGCCTACTACCTGTGTTTCCACCCCGCCACCGTCACCGCGAACAGGTCGTCGCGGTCGCCGGAGCCAGATGGGCGGTCGAGGAATGCTTCCAAGCCGCCAAGGACCAATGTGGCCTCGACCACTACCAGGTTCGGAAATGGGAACCCTGGTACCGCCACATCACCCTCGCGATGCTGGCCCACGCCTTCCTCGCCGTCACCGCGGCCACCGACCCAAAAGCCCACGCGGGTTGGGCCCACTCACAGTCGCCGACATCCGCCGTCTCCTGGCGATAGTCCTACACCCAGCCCGCACACTCACCCACGCCCTGGCGGCGTCCTACTGGAGACGACGCCATCAAGACCACGCCCGCCAACTCCGCCAACAACGAAACCGATTATGAAACAACGAAATACCACTGTCGTGCTAGTACTGCAACTGCACTCGGGTGGGTGGCCGCGTCGCCGGTAGTGCGAGAGCCGGGCTTGGTGTTGTCGGCGTCGTGGCCAGCGTGACCAGGCCCAGATGTGGTCGGCGGCATGGACCGGGGTGAGGACGAACGCGATGAGTAGGCGGCGGATCTCCGGTAGCGTGAGGGCGATCATGCCCTCATCGAGGTCGTTGGTTCTCTTTTGCGGCAAGGGTTTTCGTGGCCGCGAGTCAGGCAATGGCGAGCATCGACAGGGTGATGTGGGCATACCAGGCGCGCCATTTGCGGACCTGGTAGTGATCGAGCCCGGCCTCCCCTTTGGCCTGCTGAAACGCTTCTTCCACGTGCCAGCGCGATCCGGCAGTCCAGGCCAGATCTACCAGCCTGGTAGTGGCCGGGCCGTAGCAGAGGTAGTAAGCGATCTCAGCGGGGTTGCTGATGCTGCGCCGGGCCAGCAGCCAGTGCCCGCGCCCGCTCTTCCAGGTGCCCTCGATCTGTCGGTGGGCCCAGTCGAATCCGCGCGGACCGTGCGCGCCGGCACCGACCGAGAGCCGCTGCCACGAGGGCACCCCAACCGATTTCACGCCCTTCTTCAGGAATCCGGTCTCGTCACCAGCTAGCACCGCGCCGGGGTCGCCGAGGCGTTCGACGACGTAGTCACGCACGTCGTCACGCACACCCTCGTGGTCCCAGTCCGCCGCGCGCAGCAGTCGCTGCATCCCATCCGGAGCGCTCGCCGACCAGAGCGTTCGGCGAGGGTCCATCCGTTCTTACGTTCTAAACCCGCGACCAGACCCGAAACATACTCACCCGCCCGCACCCGCGGCTCGACGCGTAAACCGGCCCCCGATCCTGTCCATCAACGAATCCAGCTCGGCCACAGCACAATCCACCACCACACAACAGATCTACCAGCAACGAACCGGGCACGCGATGCTGCCGAGGGTTGTTAGTTGGGACCACGCCGTGCGCTACCTGCCCAGCCTCAACACACCCACGATCCGGGCATGGGTGCGCCGCTACCCACAAGGCCCGGACGGCCCGCTCGTCACGCCCTGTCCAGGCTTCCCGCCCGCACTGCTCCTGCTGCCGCATCGCGAACTATCTGTCCCGCAAAGCGAATACGAATTATTCCTGGCGGCTCCGCAGCCCGGAACGACAGCCCCGATTGATGCAGCCGGGCCCGCCCGGCCACCACTCGAACATGCGTGCCAACGGCGTGGGAGGACCGGGGTTTCGTATGCCAGAGGCCTGTATCCGGGAGCCGCGCGGTGACCTGCTGATCGTCGCGGTCAGTGACCCGATCCCACCCTGCCCACCGTTGGTACTGACCCGCACGACCTGCAACTGATCGCCGGCACCGCGATCGCCAGCGCCACCACACGCCAGCACGGCGTCGGAAAAGTCGTGTGGGCGGTCCTGCCCCTCGACCCTGTAGAGACCCGAACATCCCCGCACGCATCGACTGAAAGCCTTCGAACGCAGGGAATCCGGGCAGCGCGCGGCGCGCGGAACGGGTGAACACATTGTCCGGTCGGTCGAGGGCCCGGCGGCACGGGTGCGAACCTAGGCTGGGCCCGCCCCCTCGATGGCGCGGCGCAGTCCGTCACGCCAGTGTGGCAACGGAGTGAGGCCGCAATTGATCCACGCCGAATTCGACAGCAGGGAGTTGAGTGGCCTGGCTGCGGCGTCTCGGAAATCTGCAGTGCGACAGACTTTCACCAGGTCGACGTCCAGGCCGCTCTCTTTCAGGATCGTCTGTGCGAACTCGTATTTGGACGCAGACCCGCCGTTCGTCGCGTGGAGGAGACGCGGCGGACCGGGGTGTGTGACGAGGTCGAACAATGCGGCTACGAAATCGACAACGTAGGTTGGGGATGCGATCTGATCGTTGACAACCGCTACTGGCTCACCGTGCGAGCACTTCCGAATCAACCGCGCCGGAAAATCCCCGTCGATCCCCGCGTATAACCACATCGTGCGGACAATCAGTGCGTCTGGCGACTCTGCTCGGACGGCTCTTTCACCAGCCAGTTTGGATCTCCCGTAGACACTCAGCGGTGCCACCGGCGACCCTGTCTCCCACTGCCCGGCCGTCGCGCCATCGAATACATAAGCGGTCGAGATATGGACCAGCCTTGCCCGGGCTCGTGCGCATGCGCGTGCCAACAGCTTCGGACCGAGAGCGTTGACCCGAAAGGCTTCCTGGGACTCGGTCTCGGCGGCATCGACATCGGTGTAGGCAGCGCAGTTGATGACTAAATCGCCCGGCGAAATGGTGTCTTTCAGTGCCACCCAGTCGGTAATGTCGAGAGATTTTGATCCGTACCCGAGAACCGGTCGTGTATCACCCTGGAAAGGACTGACCGGACTCGCAATTCGACTGCCCAGAAGTCCGTCCGCACCGGTGACGACCAACCTGGTCAAGCCTTCTCCTCCACAGTTTTCGCGGGCGTCCACGCCGCCGCCTTCCGATACCCGGAGACGAATTCTCGGATCGACGCGATCACGTAATCGGTCATCTCATCGGTTATTTCAGGGTATACACCTACCCAAAAGGTGTTCTCCGCAACGTAATCGCTGTTCGTCAAGTTCGCGGCGATGCGACAGGCGATGCCCGAGTAGGCCGGATGGCGCAGCAGATTTCCGGCGAACAGTCCCCGGGTTGCGATCCGCCGCCCTTCCAGGAAGTTGACGATATCGATGCGACCGAAAGGAGCGTCGGGCATGACCGTCATAGCGAAGCCGAACCAACTCGGGTCACTTCCGAGGGTTGGTTCCGGCATGGCCAGGTAGGTGATTCCATCGAGTCCCTGGCGTAGTTGTCGCCAATTATGCCGGCGCCGAGCGCAGAAGTCGTCCAGCCGGGTCAGCTGGGATAAGCCGAGTGCTGCCTGGAGGTCCGTTGTCTTCAGGTTGTACCCGATATGTGAGTAGATGTATTTGTGGTCGTATCCGTACGGCAGCTCACCGAGCAGGTGTTTGAATCGCTTGCCACACTTGTCGCTCTCGCCCGGCTCACACCAGCAATCACGTCCCCAATCCCGCAAGGATTTCACCACGCGGGCCATCACGAGGTTATCGGTGAGGACACATCCGCCCTCGCCGGTAGTGAGGTGGTGCGCCGGATAGAAACTGACAGTGGCCAGATCACCGAACGTGCCGGTGAGTTGGGACCGATATGTCGAACCGACCGCATCACAGTTGTCTTCGATCAGGAAAAGGTCGTGCTGGCGGCATATTTCGGAGATTTCCGCCACCGGATACGGGTTACCCAGAGTATGGGCAAGCATTACGGCCCGGGTTCGCGGTCCGATTGCTTCTTCGACCGCCTCCGGCGTCGTGTTGTAAGTAGTTGAATCGATGTCGACGAACACCGGTTTCAGACCGTTCTGCAGGATAGGGTTGATCGTCGTTGGGAATCCGGCGGCCGCCGTGACCACCTCGTCTCCCGGCTGGAGTCGAGCATCTTCGAGCTCCGCAGCGGTTAACGTGGTCAGCGCCAATAGATTCGCCGACGAGCCGGAGTTCGTGAGCCGAGCCTTCCGCATTCCAAGCTTTCGGGCGAATGCGGTTTCAAATTTTCGAGTAACTATTCCGCCCGCGATACGCATATCCAATGCAGCCTCGGCCAGTGCGGTCTTGTCGTCGGCGTCGAGGCAGGCGCCAGAGGATTGGATTTCGGTGATTCCCGCGACGAAGCGACGCTCTTCGGCCCTGTTGTGAAACTCTCGTATCCTGCTCAGCAGATCTTCCCTGTCGGTCATCCGTCTACTCCCCACGTGCGTTCGCCGGGATGAGGTGGAGCAGGTCGTCGACAAAAGCGCTCTGCGGTGGCAGCGCCCACATGTGTCGCTTCAGCGATTTCGCAACTGCTCGATAGTCATCGTCCTGAAGTATTTTCTCGCAGGAAGCGTGGATCTCTGCTGCCTGCACCGACATCGGATCGACGCGGATTCCGGTCCCGAGAGATTCGCACCGCGCCGCGTTCCCGGGGTGATCCGCGAAGAAAGGCATGAGCAGCTGCGGCACACCGCAAGTGAGAGTGTCGCGTATCGAGTTCAGCCCGCCATGAGTGATGAATAGGTCTGCATTAGGCAACAGCAAGGACTGCGAAATGTAGGGAAATAAGTGAATATGCGGTGCCAATGACCTGAATGCATTACGATACAGCGACGGCAGGGAAACCACCGCAGTGCAGTTGATTTCGGCCAGAGCGATGAAAATCTCCTCGTAGAGGTCGGTCATGCGATCCATGAATCGCGGAGAATACGGCCCTATCGAGCCCAGCGAAACGTAGACGATAGGCCGGTCCTGAGGAAATCTAGCGAAGATCTCCGGAAGCTGTTCGCCACGGCGGACCGGAAGCTGGTGCCGATAACGAACCAAAGGGGTCTCGAAATCTGCGTGGTCGAACTCCCGCGGAGCGAGGGAGACTGCTAGATGGCGCAGGATCCCAGGTACAGAGGGCTCCTCCGGGAGCCCCAGTTTTTCTCGTTGCGCGGTCAATGCAGGCCTGATCAAGTCCTGGTGCAGTTTTCGCACGATCGGCAGCGGCCCGATATCCACGGTAATATTTGGTATTCCGAGCGCTTCAGCTGCCAAATATCCGCCGAACTCCGTGCACTCATGCACCACGACATCGGGCCGCCAGGTATCGGACAATTCGATCACGCCTTCGGCTGTCCGCAAGGCAACCCGATCGGATACGAACGCGGACAACAGCTGCCTGTCGAAAGCGTCCGCTCCCTGTTCGATCAGACTGCCGAAAAGTCTGTCATCGAATTCGAGGTCGACCCAGAGGGCGCCCGCGTCGATGGTTTCGACGCCGTAAGTACTACGCAACCACGGCGACCACTCCGCGGGTGCTGCAACCCGCACATCGTGACCGTAGGCGCGAACCGTATCGACGAGTGTGACCAGTCCACGGAAATGCGATTCGAAGGGATTTGTCGTTACCAATACCCGCGGTTCTCGGCCGATATCCATGCGGATCACCACCATTCTTCTTCGAAAACGACTGACCGGATGCCGTGCCTGTCCGTCATGAATTTCGCAGCGCCCGAGAGACGGCGTCGGTGAGTCCGTGAATATTTCCCGCCGCCAGCAGTTCCATCGCCGGAATCTCACGGTCGAATACTCGGTGTAGCGCCACCCTGAGCTCACTACCCATCAGCGAGTCCAAGCCCAGGTCACCGAGGTTCGCGGCGGGGTCGAGATGTTCTGGGGTGGTCTGCAAAGTGGTGGCCACCAGCGAAGTCAGTGCTTCTGCCACAAGCGTGTTGCGTTCCCGGTCGCTGCTTGCTCTCGAATATCGATCCTGGAAGACATCTACTCCGAGATCGTCACTTTCTTCGGGGACCAGGCCTGCGAACCGCTTACTACGCAGCGCTGGCAGCAGCTGAACCATGAGTCCCCAGTTCATTTGGCCTACTGTGACGACTGGCGAAACGCGGCCGACGAAGCGGTCGAATTCGGTGCTGGCCGTGCCCGTTGGCAGCAGCCCGATGCCTGCGCGCCTGCTGGTGTCCGCCATTCTTCGCGCGGTGTACCCGACCTCTCCGATACCGCCCCAGGCGAGCGCCAGCCCCGCCCGTCCAGCCGCTCGTCGCGATCGCATCAGCGCTTCCAGCTGGAGATTGGCGGCGGCGTAGGGTGCTTGACGAATATTGCCGACGAGCGCGGCGACGGAAGAATAGACGACGAAGAAGTCCAGATCCCGGTCCCGGGTGAGCTCGTCGAGCACCGTCGCACCACGGACTTTGGGGGCCAGCACGGCGGCGAACCGCTCGGCGGTCAACTCCTCGAGCAGGCCGTCGTCGAGCACCATGGCGGCGTGCACAACCCCACGTATCGGGTGGCCGGCGGCGTCGGCCTGCTCGAAAATTCGGCGGACCGCTTCGGCATCGGTGATATCGACAGCATGGGGCCGCGCTTGACAGTTCATGGCGGTCAATGCGGTGAGCAAAGTCCCCGCTTCCGGGGATGCCGCGCCCCGCCGGCCGATCAGGGCGAGATGGCGGGCGCCGGCCGCGGCGAGATGGCGTGCCGTTGCCGCGCCGAATCCCCCGAGACCGCCGCTGACCAGATAGGTCGCCTCCGGATCAAGACTCAGGGGCCGGTCGGGTTGGTGGACCGGAACCGGGTCGCCGTCTTCGAATGTGACGACAACCTTGCCGATATGGCGCGAATGGCGCAGGGCATGCAGGGCATTGCCGATCCGCGCTGCTGGGTAAAGCTGGTGCGGCAGAGGCGAATACTGACCGGTCCCGGCCCGCTGGGCGAGGCGCTCGAAGGCTTCGGCGGCCAGGTGGGGCGAGTCCGCCGCCAAGCGGGTGATATCCACGCCGAAATAGGACAGGTTGTTGCGGAAGGGGCGCAGCAGCAGCGGCTGGTTGGTGTAGATATCGCGCTTTCCTAGCTCGACAAAGCGGCCGCCGGGCCGCAGACATGCCAAGCCACGTGAGATCGCCTCCCCGGCAAGGGAATTGACTACAACATCGACGCCACGCCCCTCGGTGCAGGCCAGCACCTCGGACTCGAAGGTCAGGTTGCGGGAGTCCAGCACATGCTCGGCGCCGAGCACGCGTAACAGATCCCGTTTGGTGGGCGACCCGGCGGTCGCGATTACTCGGGCTCCCACATTCTGGGCGAAGCGCAGAGTAGCGAGCCCGATACCACCCGCCCCGCCATGAACCAAAACAGTCTCGCCGGGTGCCAGCCGTGCCAAGTCTTCCAAGCTGTACTGCACGGTGAGATAGACCGCGGGCAGCGTCGTCGCGTCCGCATATCGCATGCCCTCGGGTATGCGCCCGGTCTGCTCTGCCCGAACCCGGACGTGGGAGGCCATCGTGCCCTGTCCGAGCGCGAAGACGCGGTCGCCCACCGCGGGTGTCGTAACTTCTGCGCCGACGGCGACTACATCACCCGCGCATTCCAGGCCGAGCGCTGGACCGCCGCGCACCGGCGGTTCGGCACCAGGTGGCAGCATTCCGGCCGCCAGCAACACGTCCCGGTAATTCAGGGCCGCCGCGCGCACCTTCACGATCACTTCACCGGGGCCGGGCTGCGCTGGTTCTCTCGGAGTCCACATCAAACGGCAGTCCGGCGACCGCTGCTCACGTAACCGGAGGGCGTACCACCGATCCGGATCCGTCGATGCGAAGCTGGGCGCGACTGCGACCGTCCGGGGTACGAAACGACCTGCCGCGGTGAGGACTACCTCATCCTCGTCGCCGGATTCGCAAAGCTCGCTCAACACACGGAGAGCGTCGGCGACCGGATCGTCCGACCGCACCAGCGACAACCTGTGCACCTTCAGGCTGGGTCGTTCGTTGGCAAGAACCCTGCCGACGCCCCACACGCCGGCACCGCCCCCCGCCGGACCATCGGGGGCGGGAAACAATCCGGTCGGATCAGTCACCAGCCACAGCGCCGGAGTCGTATCCGGCTCGGCACCGAGAGCCGCCGCGGCCGCACGGATCAGCCCGGCCCGCCGGACCTCAGTCGCCACCGGATCGCCGCCGTTGGCACCAGGTTCGGCGCCGAGGAATAGCACGACACCCTGTGGCGACCGTCCACTTGCGAATCCATCCGCCCAGATCCGCTGCCCGGCAGCCTCACCCTTGACGACAAGCGCGTCGGCCCCGAGAGTCGTCAACTCCTTGGCGAGAGCCGCGCCAATGCCCTCGTCGGGACCGTCGGTGATGATATGCCAACTGCCGGTCATAGCCCCGGCCGCCGGAAGGTCGGCAGCAGTCTGGGACACACCGCGGTGCCGCGCGACGGTCACCGAAAAGCCGCCGCTCGGGGTCTCGATCGCGCTCCCCACCTGGACGACGGCATCGAAGTCGCCGTCCGCCAACAGCGGCGGCCAATCCTGTACCGGCAACAGCGGTGTCGATCGCAGATCCGGATCGGCGAAATCCCAGAAATTCGGGAACAGTCCGAAGCAAGGAGCAAGGATCTGTTCGTCGTGACACTCCACGGCGAATAAGCAGCCCCCGTCGGCCAGGAGCGCGCCGACCCTACGCACCGTGTCCCGGAGACCGCTGGTGGCGTGCAGTGCGTTCGACGCGATGACGACGTCGTATGCTCTCGGGGGAAAGTCTTGATCTACCGGCTCCTTGCCCAGGTCGAGCGTGCGGTATTCGATGAAATCGTAAGCGCTGAAACGTGATTGAGCGCGCGGGAACAAGTTCGCCGTGACATCGGTGTAGGTGTACGTGGTGAGCTGCGGCGCCAAGATGGGTAACACTTCGGCCGTGCACGCGCCCGTGCCCGCACCGACCTCGAGAATTCGGAGTGGCCGGTCGGCCGGCCACTCGGCTATTGCCGCTCGCAGCAGGCTACGCAGGTATCGGTTGTGCAGCACTATCGGTGGTGAGCCGCTGTAGACCGATTCGACATGGTCCCGATCGACTTCCGCGTCCAGCAGCAGCTCGACCGCGTCGGCGGTTCCGCGCAGCAGATCCGGCAGGTGCATGCCACACCGGCTGTACACGGCCAGCGCGGAAATCCACTCGGGGAAGTCCGCCGCACAGCGTCGGGTGGTCTCCTGCGGCTGCGGCAGGTTGCGGACGCGCCAGCGCTGCGCGCCGTCGATCTGCTCCAGCAGCCGTGTTCGCTCGGCCATACTTGCCAACAGCAGCGCGTATCGAATGTGCTCCGGCCGAACGCCTGCCATGATCAGCAGATCTTGGTCGAATACCGCAGCGCCGGAGAGCAATTGCTGGAACGCGCGCACTACCCAGTGCGTGAACACCTCCTGGAGCCGCCGGGCGAACGCGGGATAGCGATCGTCGTATCCGGCCGACAGTTCGGCACGTTCACCGATGGTCGCAGCCACCATCTCGGCCGGAGCGGGCAGCCCGACTGGTCCCGCACCCGCTGTACGGGGCGGCGGTGCAGCCCGGAGCACCTGCTCGAGAGTTTGCGTTGAATCGGCGCCCCCGGCGGTGACGCCGTGCATCCGGCAGCCGGTCAGCTCCGCCACGACCTCCCCATCAGGGTCGGTGATCGTGATGTCGCACACGACATCCCGAGCATCGCGGCACGTCACGCGGGTGAAGATCCATCCCTGTACGACGGGGCGTCGCCACACTCGTGCCGCGCCGATCGCGATCGGCACGTACATCGACGCATCGTGCAGCCCGCCCAACAGTGGCGCGACGGCTTGTAGCGCACCATCCAATACCACCGGATGCGCTTCGTATTCATCGAGCGTCGCGCTCTCATAGGTGTAGGCCGCGAGCACCTCGTCCACGCCCACCAGCAATTCGGTGAGCACCTGGAAATGGCGACCATAGTCGAGGCCCACCCGGTTCATTTCGCTGTAGTGCAGTTCGGCGTCGGCCCGCTGAAGCTCGGGACGATCGAGCACAGCGGCGAGGTCCAACCGCGCGGGAGAGGAGCCGAGCAGGCGGCGCACTCGGGCGCGGGCATGGGTCCGCCACTCGGTGGACTGTTCACCGCGAGAGGCGATTCGGACAACCCCGTCTTCCTCCGAAAGCGAGGTCTGCAGCAACTCGGTGCCGTCGCGATCGCTGGAAAGCACCAGAGCCCGCACGATGTCCAGGTCGGTAACCTCGGCCGCCACACCGAAAGTAACCCGTCCCACGGCGAGCGCCGCCTCCAGATACGCCGCGCCGGGCATGACCACTGCGCCGTCTACACGATGGTCGCGCAACCAGGGCAGTCGTTGCGAACTGACGATTTGATGCCAGGCGGGTTCAGCGACAGCGACGCGCCGACCGAGCAATGGGTGGACAAACGACCGATTCTGCGGGACGCGGCACCAATCGTCGGGTGTTCCGACCCAGTGCCGCTCACGTTGCCAGGGATAGCTGGGCATCTGGACAAGGCCGCCAGGGCGGGGAAAGTATTCGGTGCCGGGCCGCGCTCCGGCAGCCAGCACCGTTGCCACGGTGCGCCCGATATCGCCGGGACCGTCCTTCATGCGCCGGGCGGTGGGGATCACGACGGCAGCGGGTGCGGTATGGCGCAGGTACGAGGCGAGCACCGCGTGGGGACCGACCTCGACGAAGATGCCGCAGCCGTTCGCAGCAGCGGTCTCGACTGCCTCGCAGAACAGCACCGGTTCCCGGATATTGCGCCACCAGTACTCGGCATCCAGCCGTTCGCCGTTCAGCTGTGCACCGGTCACCGTGGAATAGAAAACGGCGCGCGCCGGACCGGGGGCGAGATCGGCAAGGGAAGTGCGCAAGTCGAGTTCGAGCTCGTTCATCGCAGCGCTGTGGAACCCGTAGTCGAGACCCAGTTCGCGGAAGAAGATTTCGCGCCCGGCCAGTTCCCGACCGAGGTCGCTGAGCGCATCGGCAGCACCAGAAACTGTGACGTCTCGGTGGCTGTTGACTCCCGCCAATTCCAACCGGCCCTCGTAGGTGCTCAGTTCGGCCAGCGCATCCTCACGGGAGAGTCCAACAGCAGCCATTCGCCCTTTTCCCGCAGTGCGCGCTTGAGCGCGGCTGCGCTCGAACACAACTCGGCAGGCGGTCGTCAAATCCGTTGCGCCACAGACGTATGCGGCGGCAATCTCGCCCACACTGTGCCCGAGAACCGCGTCCGGACGGATGCCGCCGGCCTCCAGCAGCCGCACCAAGCCGAGTTGCACAGCGAACAGCAGCGGCTGCGCGATCTCGGTACGGGCGATTCTGGATTCCTCGGCGACCAGTTCGTCGCGGACCGACCAGCCGAGTAACGGTGCCAGTTCGGCATCGATTTCCTCGATTGCCGCGCGAAAGACGGGCTCAGCAGCCAGCAGTTCGACGCCCATACCGTGCCATTGCGATCCGTTGCCGGAGAACACAAATGCGACTTTCCCCGGATTGGCGTGTACCGCGATGGCGGTCGCAGCCGGAGAATCTCCGCGCGCCGCACCATAGAAAGCTTCGGCCGCCTCGGTGGGATTGCGTGCAAGTACCACGGTGCGCAACTCGTGACGGGTACGGCGCACCGCAGACGTGTAGGCCAGATCGTAGAACTCATTTGGAGACGCGAAAGCCAGGTGTTCGGCGAAACTCTCACTCGCGGCGCGCAGCGCCTCGGCTGTGCGCGCGGAGGCCACCACCGGCACTCGGCCCGAGGGTGCGGACTGCCTATCGAGGCGGTCCGCCTGTGGTGGTCCCGCCAGCAGCGCACAAGCATTCGCGCCACCGAACCCGAAGGAGTTGACACCCGCCAGCCGACGCCCGGTCGTCGCCAACGGCTCGATGCGCAGCACCGGGCGCAGATTCCAGCGGTCGAAGTCGATCGCTGGGTTGAGCGGCTCGGCGTGCAGAGTGGCAGGAATCCGGCCGTGCTGCAGAACCAGCAGCGCCTTGAGCAACCCGGCAATGCCCGCCGCGGCCTCCAGGTGACCGATATTGCTTTTGACCGAGCCGATGGCGAGTGCCGTGGCGCGCGGCGACCCCAGTGCGCGACCGACAGCCTCGCACTCGACCGGGTCACCGACTGGTGTTCCAGTTCCGTGCGCCTCGAGGTAGGCCAGGTCGTCCGGCAGAGCACGTGCACGGGTGCACACCGCACGCAACAAATCTTCCTGCGCTGCGGCGTTCGGCACGGCCAGCCCAGGGGTACGGCCGTCGTTGTTGACCCCGGTGGCGAGGACCATCCCGTGAATCCGGTCACCGGCGGCGATGGCATCGGCCAGGGGTTTCAGCAGCACCAGGCCACCACCTTCGGCTCGCACGAAGCCGTCGGCATGCGCGGAGAAGGCGCGACACCGTCCGCTCGGCGACAGCATGGCCGCGCCTGAGAAGCCCGCGAACGTCATCGGGTTGATCAAAATGTTGACACCACCGGCGAGCGCGAGCTTGGAATGGCCGGCTCGCAAATGCTCGCATGCCTGATGCAACGCGGTCAGCGCCGAGGAGCACGCAGTGTCGACAGCCACACTCTGTCCGTGCCAGTCGAAGTAATAGGACACCCTGTTGGCGGTGTTGCAGGCGGCTGACCCGCTGATCGTGTACGGGTTTCCCATTTCGGGCACGCAGGACTGGAGTTCGCCGTAGTCGCGGCTGGAGCAGCCGACGAACACCGCGGTATCCGACCCGGCTGTCTCGGCGTGATCGATTGCGGCATCGTCCAGAGCTTCTACCGCCAGTTCGAGCAGTAAACGCTGCTGGGGATCCATCCGGGATGCTTCCCGCGACGAGATCCTGGTGAAGAACGATGTATCGAAACCGTCGATATCGGCCAGGAAACCGCCCGCCGCGGTGTAGCTGCGGGAGGGGCTAGCCCCCCGGGGATCGACGAAGTCCTCGACCGGGAATCGATCACGGGGGACTTCGCCGACCAGGTCACGACCGGACGACAGCGCCGCCCAGAGGTCGTCGAGGCTGTTGATACCTCCGGGAAGACGGCAGGCTACGCCGACGATCGCGATCGCGTCGGACGGCAAGTGCGCCATGACATATCTCCTATTGTTGTGGAGCAGTCGTGTGATCCCTGTCGAATCCCATCGCGCGCGCCAAGTAGGCCGCATCTATCGGTTGCGGGTCGGCGAGGTCGCCGATACGGGTGAGGAGTGCGGTGCGGTCGTAGCTTCGGCTGTATTGGCTGAAACGCAGATAGCCGTCCAATGTGTTTGTCACCAGCCGTTCTTCGGGCGTGGGATCCATCACATGATCGACACACTTGATCACCATCCCTGGTCGGCGGTTCTCGATAATGTCGAGAACAGTGCGCAGCGGGGTGTTCACCGGGTGGACGACATGGAAAGCGCGCAGCCCTGGCTCCGGTTCAGCCGCTGTGCGCACCATCGCCTCGACTGCGTACTCGATCTGAACGAAGTTGACACACGAATTCGCACTCATGGGCACCCGCACCGTGATGTCTCGGTGCGCCGCAGGCATCAGGGTCGTCGCAATTCCGGGCGTGCCGCCGAGTTGGAGGTCGTCGATCACCTCACCGAAAATGAGCGCCGGGTGGCGTGGCGCTTGCGCGGCGAGCGTCTCGTCAGTGATCAATACGCTGGGACGGAACACGACGGTCGAACGCCCGGGTCGCGCGCCCCATTCCCGGACCAAAAGCTCTGCCTGATACTTGGATTCGTCATAGGCGGATTTGAACCCGTACCGGTCGTCGAGGTCGTCTTCGGAGACCAGGCCATCGGGACGCGCGCCGGCGACACTGACGGAGCTCCCGTACACCAGCCGGCATGGATGAACCGTCTGCCCGGCGAATTCCAACACGTTACGGGTTCCCAGAACATTCGTTCGGATGAGCCGCTCGCGTCGTCCCATGAGTGCGATGTCACCGGCACAGTGCCAGAGCTCGGTGGTCTCGCCTAGCAGCCGCCCGTGCATCGCGGGTGTCATGCCGAGCCAGGGACGGGTGATGTCACCGGTGACGAAGCGCAGTCGCCCGTTGATCTGCGATCCCTCCAATGCCGCCAACACCCGCTCGCGAACTTCAGCCGCACTGCCCCTGCCCAGCACGATCACATCCCGCTGGGGGTCTTCCATCAGACGAGCCAGCAGCCGCGAGCCCATGAATCCGGTACCGCCAGTCAGCAAGGTAGCCATTCGTCAAGCATGGCAGCACAGTTTGAAGCGAGCATCGTTTCCCAAGAATTTGCGAGAAATCGAATATTGTTGCGAAGAGCCAACAGTGAACTGCCATGCAAATCATATTTGAGCAGGTCTAAGCCACGAAAGATGCGCCAACCGCATTTTTCGTCGAAGCGATCTATGGACGCCTGGAGTTAAATAGCATGGATTTTCAGTACCTGGTTTGGGCCTACGCGGGCCCCGCACCCGGTACAGATGGCGTGCTGACTTATCGTTGGCTTTCGGCCGCGCTGCACTTCGAAAGGTATTCGCGTATACGGCTATCCACTCGCTGTACATACGACAACGGCCCGGTGGAGTCGATCGTTAGCCTGCCGTCAAAAGTGGTGATGAAGCTGTGCCGCGGAATCTTCACCTGTACCGTCATGGCCTCGGTGATGAGGTACAGCGCGGGATGAAAGTCTTCGATCGTCAACCCTTCTGGTGCGCTAAGCGGGGGTAGGGTGCCCCAGTTCGCGGACTGCACAAGGGTTTTTGGTGATGCGATGAGCGAGGCCAGCCGGTCAGCGACGCACAGCCATGAACGCTGTATGGCACCAGTCGCCAGGTCTCGGGTCAGTCGAGCACTGATTGCCCGGGCCAAAGCGAGATCCTCTCCCCCGGTGACGACTTCGGCGACAAACCGCGCAGTGCCCTGAACGTTGGTTCCGTCGGTGGTATCCACCGGCGGAACCAGTCGTCGACGTAAGTCGACCGCATATTCGTAGGTCAAATCGGCGACCGCGACGCCAAGGGCGTCGGCTGCGGCGCGCAGCAGGGCCGCCGAGACCACCCCGTTCAAAGTAGTGTTTTCCTGCCGCCCGAGCGCGAGCAGCGACTCCGTCTCCTGCATAGTCAGCCGCGTGCGAGTCCATACAACCTCTTCGGGCTCGGGCTCGGGCTCGGGCGGGTCCGAGGCCTGATCACCTGCCGGCGTTGATTTTTGCGCTGCGACGCCATCGGTAGGTGCGACGATCCCGCGCTCGGACAACAAGTCCTCGAGGCACCGGGGGTACGGGCGCACGGGCGCCTGCGATCGCCTGCCCGCGATCGTGTCGGTGTAGTACGACCACAGAGTGGCCAGCAGCCGCAGCGAATGCGGCCCGTCCGCAATGGCGTGATGGGTCAGCAGCGTGACCGAAGATGTCTCCCTGTCGCGTCGCACGACGTGTACGGCAGCCGCCGATCCCCGCAAGTCCGACAGCTGGTCGAGCGGGTCGTCACTGCTCGCCCGCTTCTGACTGACGCCGGCCGAGACGACGGGGACCGTTTCGAGGACCGCCTGCCCCGCGCCGTCGGACACTATTCGACACGACAGCACAGGATATTCCGCCCGCAGTGCGTCGAAGGCACGCGACAACGCGACCATGTCCAGCGGCCCGGAGACATGGGTCGAACAACTCACATAGACGCTCACGGTGGCGAAGAATGCCTCGCTCGGAGCCAGTCGCCGGATCAGCCTGCTCGATGATGTCATGCTCAGTCTCCTGAGGTTGGTTGGAACTGTTCGAATACCTACCATGCCTTCGTTTTTCGCGCGTCCGCCTTGTTGGCGCGGTCCACGTTTCCGGTCAGGGGTGACCTCCGATCGGTGGCCGGGCTTGCCACTCCGGCTCGGACAACCGAACCATCACGAGCAAGGATGGAATCCGTTGTGCAACAACTTATCCGCGCGGCAACCTTCAGCAGGAACTGCGGAGCCCACCAAACCCTCTCACCGAGAATCCCGAGGACAGCCGGCACCAGGATCAGCCGAACGATGCTGGCGTCCACGACAGCGGCGAGGGCGACACCCAGGCCGACCATCTTTGTCGCGGCGACCCGAGACGCGCCAATGGCGAGCAACACAATGGTCAAAATGGCCGCCGCGGAGGTGATGATTCCACCGGTACGCTGGATGGCTCGAACGATGGCATCGCCGTGTGCGGCACCGAGTTGCCGCTCCTCGGTCAACCGCGCCATCACGAAAACCCCATAGTCCATAGACAATCCGAACGCAATGCAGACGATCAGGATCGGAAGCGTGGTGTCGATGACGCCGGTCGGGGTGAAACCGAGCAATCCGGAGAGGTGCCCTTGCTGGAAGACGAGCACGATCGCGCCGAGACTCGCGGTCAAACTCATGCCGTTGAGTAACACCGAAACCACCGCGAGAGTTACGCTTCCGGTCAGCACGAAGGTCGCCAGCAACGCGACAGCGATCACCAAGACCGCAGCTATCGGCGCGGTTCCGGCGAGCGCAGCTTTGGTGTCCAGCAGCGTCGCGATCTCACCGCCCGCTCGGATATCGTGATCGCGGGCGACACGCTGGATTTCGGCAACCAAGGCCTGCCCCTGCGCAGAGGTGGGTTCGATTCCATTGCGCGCCGACACCAGCAGCACTCGGTTCCTCGCGGCCGAACTCGCCTTTGGCTCCGCCAGCAAAGGCGGTGGTGCGACGCTCGTGACATCATCGATTTCACGCAGCTCGGACGAAATCCGGTGCACGTCTTGAAGATTCATATCGGCCGGAATTGTCAGCTGAACAATTGGTAGCGCGGCCGAGTCGAAGTCGGAGCGCAGCATGTCATGGGTAGCCCGCATGTCGGCACCAGGGGGCAGTTGCCGATCGTCCATGGTGCCATAGAGCACAGAGCCGAACGGGGCCGCGAGCGATACCAGCAGTCCCATCGAGGCGATACCGAACACCCAGGGGCGGCGCAGGACCCTACGCGTCCAGCGAGCCCATCTGCCCCCATCAGGCGCGGTGTCCTCGGGCCGCCTAGCTCCGATCCGATGACCGACCACCCTCAGCGCCTCGGGCAGGAAAACCAGAGCCGCGAAAGTCGAAATCGCAACTACCACAACACCGGCGTAAGCGAACGAACGCAGAAAGTACATCGGAAACAGCATCAGCACGGCCACCACCGCCGCGAAGGTCGCCGCGGACACGAGCACAGTACGGCCAGCGGTAGCGACAGTCCGCTCGACAGCCGCGTCCACGCTCTCCGCAGTGACAAGTTCCTCCCGGAAGCGGCGCACCAAGAGCAGGGCGTAATCGACGGCGAGTCCCAATCCGACGGCGGTTGTGAGGTTTTGCGAGAATATCGACACCTCGGTGAACTGGCTGAGAAATTTCAACGCGGCATCGGTTGTCACTATGGAGAACACGCCGACCGCGATCGGAAGCAGCGCGGCGGTGAATCCGCCGAAAACTATCAGCAGAATGATCAGCACCAGCGGCACAGCAACAACTTCAGCCTTGATCAGGTCCGCCTTGATGGCCGCGAGCACCTCCGCTCGCACGGCCGCGGGCCCACCCAACCGGACGCTGATCCCGGGGCCGACATCGGGGAGTCGCGCACGCACAGCCGCCAGGGTGCGATCCTGCACAGCCTCGTCACCTTCGATATGCGCAAGGACGAGCCCGGACCTCCCATCCATAGAGCGCAGTGTCGCCACCGGCAGCGTCCACGCGGAGACCACCCCAGTGACACCGTCCGTCGCCGCAAGAGCGGCGGCCAGCCGTCGGCCCGCCTCGCTAACCCGCGGGTCATCGACCGAAGACACACCGCCGGGCGTGGAAACGAGCAGGAAAAGATTCGGCGCGGCCTGCGGGGCGATGACACCGATTTCCTGCGCTACCAGCGCCGAGTCCGCTGCCGGATCGATCGCGCCACCTGCCAGCCGACAATCCGGTAGCAGGAGTCCGGCAGCCACGGCCAGGAGAAAGCTGACCACCATGCAACTCAGTAGCGGACGGATGCGGAACCGCACTGTGCCGGCCATACCCTCCCCTCACCCAAAGACGTTACGAATCAGTTGGATACGAATCAGTGGTTCGGACACGCGCCCGAATTCGGCGTTTGAGAGCGGCGGCCGCGCTGGGTACCCCTGACGTGGGGCATATTCCCGAATCACAGCGATAGCCTTGCAGCACTTTGACACTTGGCTGGCACCACAGCCGCCACGTTGAGACCCGCCCCGAAGCGGTGCTTGCAGAGCGAGATCGGGGCGGTCGAGGAGCCTTCAAGCGCGCCGCGGGAACAGAGAGTGTCTCGCCCACCTCTGTGGCAAAATCTTGACGCAGAATCAGAGCAAAGTGTGGCTGGACAACATGGTGCGAGGAATCTCAACCGGCCAGAGCGCTAAGTGCCGAGCAACCCGAGCACGTCCTGTCGGAAGACCTCCTTGACTGCCGAATCAGCATGACACAGCCAGACGAGGTACGGAAGTGCCTGTGAACCCTCCCGTGTTTGATGCACACCTTCTTTCTTGGGAAGGTTGTGGGCATCAGGGACTGCCCCCGGTTTGGTTGATTCCTGATCTGTGAGGACTTGGTCCTCGCTGGAAGGATGTCCACCATGCCCAAGCCGTATCCGGAGGAGTTCCGCCGCGATGTCGTCGCCGTCGCCCGCAAGGGCAATGCCTCGATGAAGCAGGTGGCCAAGGATTTCGGGATTTCCGAAGCCTGCCTGCACAACTGGCTCAAACAGGCCGACGTCGAGGACGGGAACAAGCCCGGCCTGACCCGGGAAGAGTCCGCGGAGCTGCGGGAGCTGCGTAAACGCACCAAGCAGCTCGAGCAAGAGAATGAGATCCTGCGGCGCGCTGCGGCGTTCTTCGCCCGCGAGCTGCCCCCAAAATGAGGTTCCCGCTGGTCCTCGACCTGGCCGCGGACGGGTTTCCTGTCGCGGTGACCTGCCGGGCCCTCGGCTTCACACCGCAAGCTTTCTATAAATGGCAGCAAAACCCTGTGTCCCAACGCGATTGGGCCGATGCCCACCTGATCGACGCGGCCCGCGACATCCACGCCGACGACCCCGCGTTATCGGTTCATCGCCGACGAACTGGGCGACCGCGGCATCCGCGCGGGTGAGAATCGGGTGCAGCGATTGTGTTCACAGCAGCGGATTTGGTCGGCGTTCGCCCGCAAACGTGGGCTCAGCAGACGTGCGGGACCACCCGTTCATGACGATCTAGTGGCTCGTGAGTTCACCGCTGCGGCACCAAATCGGTTGTGGCTCACAGATATCACCGAACACTCCACCGGTGAAGGGAAACTCTATCTCTGCGCGATCAAGGATTGCTTCTCCAACCGGATCGTCGGCTATTCGATCGATGAGCGCACGACCGCCTCACTGGCGGTGGCAGCGCTGCGCAACGCGGTCGCGATCCGCTCACCGGTCGCCACCGTGGTCCACTCCGACAGAGGTAGCCAGTTCCGCTCCCGAAGATTCGTGCATGCATTGTCGGCCAATGGATTACGCGGATCCATGGGGCGGGTCGGGGCGTGTGGTGACAACGCCGCGATGGAGTCGTTCTTCGCGCTGCTGCAACGCAACGTGCTCGACCGCCGGCGCTGGGCGACACGCGAGGAACTACGGCTGGCCATCGCCGTCTGGATCGAACGGACTTATCACCGCCGACGGCGGCAACGCCGACTCGGACGCCTGACACCGGTCGAATTTGAGACAATCAATCAGCCCGCACTCGCGGCCTGAACCACCACACCCCGCGAGTCAACCGAACTCGGGGCAGTCCCTAATGTCCACGGCCACGGAAGTTCCCGTCGGCTCGGTCCAGCAGACCTTGAAGTGTCCGTCGCTGAGGCGCGCGATGTCCACGCCCTGATTCTTCACCCATCGACCGCCGACCATCCCGGAGTGGAGCGGTAGTCGATTGCCTCGGCGTTCTTGACGTACATCTCGTAGCGCCAGCCGTTGTCGTAGGTGTAGATGAACCGGCTTCCCACGAGCCCGGTCAAGTCAGCGTCGGCCTGCGTGTCATCACCCGCAGGCTGGACGGTGGGGTGCCAATACAGGATGTTCTCAACGCGTTCTACATTGACCGACGGGGGACACCGAATGCGACATCATAGTTTGCTATCTAGTTGCCACGGGCTGAAACTCATCCGCGCGTCGCACTGCGACACGCCAGCACAGCGCTGCCCGGGACTGCCGTCAGGGTTCCGGCAAAGTCCGCACATGAGCGCTGACCTGCGGTTTTGTGTCCGATTTGTCCGACACGCCAGGCAAGAAATGAGGGGTGGGCACGGCAGCGCTCGAGTTGATCGCCTCTTCCACAAGTGCGTCACATCCGGAGTTCTGCCGTGCCCGTGTCATCATCTCCCATTCCTGCCCGTGCCGTCGAGATGTCTTGGGAGGGTGGTGAATCGGTCGCTTTTGCTGGTGTTGTGAGTTTGCTGGATGTGCTGGGAGAGGTGGTCGATCCAAGGGCTCGCCGGGGTGTGCGGTATTCGGCACGAGCGACTTTGGCAGCTGCGCTGGCAGCGGTGGTGGCGGGTTCGCGGTCGCTGACCGCGATCGGTCAGTGGGTCGCCGAGGCCCCCGCGACGGTGGTCTCCCAGCTCGGGTTCGAGGGTTCTGTGCCGACGGAATCGACGATCCGCCGATTCCTGCAAGCCCTGGACGCGGACGCTTTCGACAGGGCGATCGGGGAATGGATGTGGCGCAAGACCGGCGCGCGCGGTCGCCGAGTGGTGTCCTTCGACGGGAAATCCTTGCGCGGCACCCGCGATGGCGAGGACCGGCCGATCCACCTGCTCGCCGGTGTCTGTCAACAGTTGGGCGTGATCGTGGGGCAGATCGGTGTGGACATCAAAACCAACGAAATCCCCATGCTGCGTGAGCTTTTGGGAGGAATCGACATCGACGGGATGGTCATCACCGCCGATGCGTTGCACACCAACCGCGACACCGCCACCTACATCACCGATCTGGGCGGGCACTACTTGCTGACGGTCAAAGACAACCAACCCCGCCTGCGCAAGGCTTTGAAGAAACTGCCCTGGCATTCGGTCCGCACCCACGACCGCACCCGCACGCGAAAGCACGGCCGCGAGGAAACCCGCACCCTCAAAGCCCTCGCGATCCGCGGGCCCGCCATCCATTTTCCCGGCGCCAGAACCGCATTGAAAATCACCCGCCGCCGCGTCGATGCCAAGACCCGAAAATTCCAGAGCGCCACCATCTACGCCATCACCAGTCTGACGCCGGCCGAGGCCACACCCCGCCAGATAGCGGCCTGGTTGCGCGGACATTGGCACATCGAGAACCGAGTGCACTACGTCCGCGACGTCACCTTCGACGAAGACCGATGCCGAGTCCGCACCGGCGCCGGAGCACAAGTGATGGCCACTTTGCGAAACACAACGATCGGTCTGTTACGGATAAGTGGCCATCACAACATCGCACACGGCCTGCGCTACCACTCCTACCAGCACCAACGCCCCTTAGAACTGCTCAAAAGTTGCTAAAAGGGACTTTGCCGGGGCCCTGGGACTGCCGTCCCGGATAAGTACACTCCCCCGCTCATCTCCCGATCGGCGTGACGAGCGCCCGAGGCCAGGGCCGAGGACGACTCGGATGGTGGTGCCAGCGCGGGGATTCGATCCGCCCCACAGAAATCCCACACTTTTGGCGGGATGTATCCGGTTCTGATGAGTCTTGTTCAGCAGTCTCGTTTCATCGAAATTCGTTGTGACCAGCAGTGTTAGGTCTTGATGAGGCCTCTCCGGGAGACTGGAACCGGTGTCAGGTGGTCGCAGGTTCAAATCCTGTCAGCCCGACCAGGTCAGGGGCGGTTTTCCGCCCCTCCTGGTCGTTTTTCTTGGACCAATCTTGGACCAAGAGCTCCACCCCGCGCACAGCGGGACTGGCGGGCACAGGCAGCGTCAACGAGTCCAACGGGTCGCTCTACGGCCCTCCGCGCATCGCCGACACGGGTGGTCCCCAGCGCGGCACCAGATGCCACAACCAATTCCCTCTCGAGGCAACTGAACGGTTGCGGGCATATCGAGCGCTGACTTACCTTGGTGTTCAGCCCTTTTGCAGGGCATTCCCGGTAACCGCGCTGGCGGAGCCGGAGGAAGCGTCGGCCGATAAGCCCGCGCGCGACGGCACGCCCATTCCGTTCAGTGACCGCCGCTCCAGGTTTTGCACGCGAAACTTTTGGCGCGGAGTCGTGTTCCGAAAGGAGGCTCGTCATGATCGATCACGAGCGTCTTTTAAACCAGCGCATGTTCACCACCGCCGAAGTCGCCAAGCTTCTCGGAGTCGACGAGTCGACACTTCGGCGCTGGCGCAGATCAACACCGGTAGAGGGTCCCATGATGCTCCCCAACTCTGCTCTACGACCGCGGACCAAGGAACACATGCCAGTCACCGACGTCGTTTTCGACGACACCTACTTCCGGGACCCCCACGCCTTCTACCAGCAGATCCAACAGCAAGGCCCGCTGCACCGGTTCACCACACCGTCCGGGGTCCATGGCTGGCTCATCACCAGCGCACCTCTGGCCCGCGCCGTGCTCACCGACGCTCGCATCGGCAAGGGCCGCGACACCATGCTCGGCGTCTCCGGCAACAACACCGGCCTGAGCCTGCGCCAGCGATTGCTGCGCGCGAGCAGCGAGTGGGTCGTCAGCCACATGCTCGGCTCCGACCCACCCGACCACACACGATTACGCCACGCCGTCGCCGACCACTTCACACCCCGCGCCGTCACCGCGTTGCAGCCTCGAATCGACACACTCACACAAGGATTCATCGACACGATGGACCCCACAGACCCTGTCGATCTGGTAACCGCACTCGCCTGCCCACTGCCGGTCGCCGTGATCTGCGAAATCCTCGGCGTCTCCGACCGTCACCAACACCGCATCGAACGCTCCTCAGCGATCCTCTCCGACGTCACCGTCGCCCGCGCACGCGAACTGCGCAGTGCCAGCCTCGATTTCACACGACTGATCCTGCCGCACTTCGCCACCCGCCGCCTCCGCCCCCGCGAGGACCTCATCACCGCCCTGACCCAACAAATGAAGACAGGCCAGGTCAACCTCAAAGAGTCACTCTCGACAGTCGCGCTACTGCTGATCGCCGGACACGAAACCACCGCCAACCTCATCCTCGCCACACTGCTCGCGCTCCTGCGAAATCCCGAGGAACTGCAGCGGGTGCGAACCGACCCCGTCAGACTCAACGCCGTCATCGACGAAGCCCTGCGCACCGATCCCCCACTACCGGTGGCCACCCTGCGTCAAGCCCACACCCCCATCGAACTGACCGGACAACACATCACACCCGGAGAGCTCCTCCTGGTCTCCCTCCTCGCAGCCAACCACGACCCCCAAACCACCAGCCACCCAACAACATTCCACCCAGACCGCCCCACCCGGCACCTCTCATTCGGCACCGGGATCCACCACTGCCTCGGAGCCCGCCTCGCCCGCGCAGAAACCACCGCCGCAATCACCTACCTCCTCCACCGATACCCCAACATCACCCTCGCCGTCCCACCCACCGCACTACGCTGGCGCCGCAGCGTCTTCTTCCGACGCCTGGAATCACTTCCGGTGCACCTGAACTCCGAGCCTCCGAGCGACAGCTCGCATTTCATCGGCGACGACGCCGACTAGGTTCTGTCATCGCGCCGCTGCTGGTAGCTCGAATCAGCGAGACCTCCGGCACCATAGCCGTCGGCTTCTTCCTGAGCGCTATGGCGTTGCTGGCTCTGCTGTGCATTCTGGCGCTGCCCGACACCAGAGTCGGGATCTGGCGCAGGTCCAAGCTTCCGCAGCTTTCTCGGGCTGCGGAGCGCGGGACCTGCTCGGTGCGCGAATACGCGCCGGGGCGCCTGTCGTGGCGTGTCGCTCGAGTCTGCCGCAGTTGCAGTAGCCACCGGACCTGCAGGCTGAGGGGGATTCGGCAGCGTCGAACTCGACTGGGCGCTTGACACGCATCACGCTGGCAGCCACACACGGTGGCGTTCTGGGATAACCGAGCGGTACAGCACTACGCCGCCAGCGACTATCGGCCGGCGATCCGGGTCATGGAACGCGCATCGATCGCCGGTAGCCGACCGCACGATGACCGGCGAGGGCCAGGACGCGCCACGAACCACTCCTGACAGCTCGCCCGCCGCCGAGGTGTTCGCTAAATTCAAGCAGCTCAACGGATTCAAACGCAGTGCCGACGCTGTGGGACCGGTACTGGCTTTCTCGTCGGATATCAGATGGCCGGTGCGCACGGGGGTATCGCGGCGGCCATCGCCACGGGTCTGTCCAGACAATGGCTCTGGCTCATTTCCGGTGGCGACGTTGAGCTGCTGACTGCCGGTCACGTTCGAGCCGAGTTCTCCACTTGCGCATCGCTTCTCGCGAGACACCCCAAGTCTCCGCCTTCGGCGACACCCAAACATCGTAGCCCGCCAACGAATTTGCGACTCAGGACGCTAGTGCCGAGTTCCAAACGGAGCCGGGGTATTTCACTAGAACCCAGCTATCCGATGCGACGAGGGGGTTGGTTTCAACGACTCGCTTACTGCGAGTCCGCGGCCCGCACCAGCTCCAGAGTTGTGACTACGCCGCACTCGAGCGAGATGATGCAGTCAGTCTTGCTGGATTGCCAGCAATTCCGCGCTGATCACGCAGACGGCCGATTCGACGGCCGGGTTCATGCGGAATTGCGGCGTCAAAGAGATCTCGTTGAGAATGGTCTGGGCGGCCTGGACGCGGATGCGGGCGGCGCTGTGATCCCAGGAGGGATGCACCTGATCGGCCAGGTGTACCCATTCGGCGATGTAGGAGTGCTGGGCGACGCGGGTGCGATGGCGATCGGCCTCGGGGAGGTGTACCGACTCGGAAATGAGCAGTTGGATGAGGTCGGGGTTCTCGAAGACGAATTCGCCGTAGCTGCGCAGCAGCCGGCGCAGGGCGTCGCGGGGGTCGGTTGCCTGTGCGAAGGCGCGGTTCATGCCCATGCGCAACCATTCGTCGCCGCGGAACATGGCCGCGGTGAGGATGTCGGTCTTGGCCGGGAAGTGGTTGTAGACGCTAGGCCCGGCGATGCCCACGGCCGCCCCAATATCGTCCATGCTCACGCCTGCGAAACCGTTGCGGGCGAACAGTTTCGAGGCCTCGACCAGAATGGTCTCGCGCCTGGACCTGGTCAGCACGGTCGCAGCGGCGTCCGGGTTGCCGGACATCGGGTCGGCCAGGGCGATCGGCGCGTCGATGGTCGTTGTGATGAGCTCCCCGAGCAGGTTCGTGAAACCGGGTTCGGGCAAGGACAAGCTGTGGAACGAAGCGCTGATGCCGACGGCGAGCGCGGACCGTGCCAGCAGGTCGGCTTCGGCGAGGCCGAGGGTGGGTCGGCGTTCGCGGATCAGGTCGGTGAGCCGGGTGACGATGCGGTCGGTGACCACTCGCAATTCGGCGCGGTTGTCGGCGGATAGATGGCGCGCCTCGCGCCGCCACAGCACCCCGATCCCCCGGTGCTCGAGGGCGAACCCGGCCAGCCGCACCCCCACATCGGCTGACGAGGAGGCCGCCAGCCGCGCGTCGACCGCTCCGAGCGCATCACCGACCACCGTGGCCAGTAGATCCTGTTTGCCACGAAAATGCCGATACAGCGCGGAGGGACCGATTGCCACCGCCTCGGCGACTTCACCCATCCCGACCGTGGCATAACCCTTGCGATAGAACAGATCCGTCGCCGCCCGCACGATCAGCTCGCGCCGATTCGCCGGTCGAGTGCCACGGGCCGGACTGATCAGCGCCTGTCCGTCCGGTCCGTGTGCCATATCGTTCATCTCCAGTCGGGTGGTGTCGTCGCCGCTGTCGACGGTCGATCACCTCACTTGTCTACCTGATGGTTGTTCGGAAGCGGCCACGCGGCTGCTTCGTGTTGCGCGTCTACAGCGAACGTGCGATGAGTTCCTTCATCACCTCGTTGGCGCCGGCATAGATGCGCTGCACCCTGGCATCGGCGTACATGCGCGCGATGGGGTATTCGAGCATGTACCCGTAACCGCCGAACAACTGCACGCAGCGATCGACGACTTGACCTTGAATATCGGTGGCGTACGCCTTGGCCATCGACGCGGTCGGTCCGTCGAGTTCACCGCGCAGGTGCCGTTGAATGCAGTCGTCGACGAATACTCGGCACACGCGCGCGAGGGTGGCGCACTGGGCGAGTTCGAAACGGGTGTTCTGCATTTCGAACAGCGGGGCGCCGAATGCCTTGCGCTCCTTGTTGTATCGCACCGTCCAGTCGACGGCTGCCGCGGTGGCCGCTGCCGCACAGACCGCTACGACGAGCCGTTCGTGCGCGAGTTGGTTCATCAGGTAGCCGAAACCCGCGCCCGCCTCGCCGAGCAAATTCCCGACCGGAACTCGAACATCGGTGAAGGACAACTCTGCGGTGTCCTGGCCCTTCATGCCGACCTTGTCGAGCAGCCTGCCGACCTGATAACCCTGGGCGCCTGCGGTCTCGACCACGATGAGTGAGATGCCCTTGGCCCCGGCGGTGGCATCGGTCTTGGCCACCACGATCACCAGATCGGCGTGCTTGCCATTGGAGATAAAGGTCTTCGCGCCATTGATGACGTAGCCATCCGCGTCACGAACAGCGCTGGTGCGCAAGGCTTTCAGGTCCGAACCCGCTCCGGGTTCGGTCATGGCGATGGCCCCGACGAGCGCCCCGGAAGCCATCCCGGGCAGCCACCGCCGCTTCTGCTCCTCATTCCCGTAGGCGAGGATGTAGTGCGCGACCAGCCCACTGTGCACCATATTGCCGAAAGCGGTGTCACCCAGTCCGTACTGCGCGTCGAAGATGGCGAAATCGTGCGCGAAAGTGCCTCCGCCGCCACCGTATTCCTCGGGTATCGAGGCGCACAGCAGGCCGAGTTCGCCCGCCTTGTTCCAGAATTCGCGGTCCACATGCTTCTGGTCCGCGAAACGTTCCTGGTGGGGCAGTAATTCGGCTTCGAAGAACTTCGTCGCCATATCCTTGAGCGCGAGAACTTCCTCATCGATCCACGGGGATCGGTACACAGGGGTGGTCACGGGGTCGCGTCCTTAGATGTTGAAGCCGCCACCGCAGATGAGGGTCTGCGCGCTGACGTAATCGGATTCGGGAGTGCAGAACAGGTAAACCGCTCCGGCGGCCTCGGTCGGGGTACCCGCGCGACCGAGCGGGATCATCTGCTCCATGGCGGCCAGCAGGTTCGGGTTGACGCCGACCTTGAGCTTCTTGCCTTCGATGTCGATGGTGCTGTCACCGTCGGCCGAGGCCTCGGTGAGTCGGGTCTTGATGAAGCCGAACGCCACGGTGTTGACGGTGACGTTGTAGCGGCCCCACTCCTTGGCGATGGTCTTGGTCAGACCGGTGATGCCCGCCTTGGCCGAGGAGTAATTCGCCTGTCCCGCATTGCCTCCGGTGCCCGCCATCGAGGAGATATTGACGACCTTGCGGCACGGGATCGGCTCCCCCGCCTCTTTCGCCTTCTTCACCTGCGCGGCGATGACCGGCTGCGCGGCGCGCAGAATCCGGAACGGCGCCTTGAGGTGGACGTCGATGATCGCGTCCCACTGCTCGTCGGTCATCTTCTGAATGACCGAATCCCAGGTGTAGCCGGCGTTATTGACGATGATGTCGAGTCCGTCGAACTCCTCGACGGCGGTCTGCACGAAGCGTTCGGCGAAGCCTTCTTCGGTGACGCTGCCGACGCACGAGACCGCGGTGCCGCCTGCGGCTTCGATCGCGGCGACGGTTTCCTTGGCGGGTTCGGCGTCGAGGTCGTTGACCACGACCTTCGCGCCCTCGGCGGCGAGCTTCAGCGCGATTTCACGGCCGATGCCGCGACCGGAGCCGGAGACAATAGCGACCTTGCCATCAAGAGTTCCCATGAGAGAGAGGACCTTTCAGTTCGGGAGTGCGACGACGGCGTCGCCGGTAAGGGTTACGGTGCCGTCGGCGAGCGCGACGGTGAGTTCCAAGGTGGCACGGCGTTCGCCGTCTACCTCGTCGATCGAGACGACTTTGCCCGTGGCCGTTGGCTTTGCGAGCACGGGCGTAATGGAGGCGAATCGCACGCGGTAGGACCGAATCGCCTGCGGGTCGACCCAATCGGTCAGCAGTCGCCCGAGGTACGCCATCGAGAGCATGCCGTGTGCGAATACGTCGTCGAGCCCGGCGGACTTGGCGACGTCGATATCGATATGCATCGGATTGTGATCACCCGAGGCACCCGCGAACAGGGCGAGGGTGGTGCGCGAGATGGCCCGAATCTTCAAGGGCGGCAGCTCGGTTCCGACCTCGACCGCTTGCATGGTGGTCATTCACCTACCTCCGGATTGCGTACGACGAGAACGGATTTCAGCTCGGCCACCAGTTCGCCGTCGGCGCGCGTGACAGTGGAGGTCTTCTCGAGGAAATCGAGCGTCCCACCCTTCTTGCTGTACACGTTCCCGATGGTCGGGGTCGAGGTGAGTACGTCACCGGCCACCGCTGTCGAGTGATAGGTGAACGACTGCTCGCCATGCAGCACTCGGCGCAGATCGATACCGAGTTCGGCCAGCCAGCCGAAGGAGTCCGGATTCTCGAGTTCGATGCCGAACAAGAACGTCGGAGGCACCGGAAGATCGGCGTACCCCGCCGCCTGCGCCGCCGCGAGATCGGTGAAGATCGGGTTCGTCTCACCGATGGCCGTGGCGAAGAAGCGCAGCCGTCCGGCATCGACCGCAAGGGTGCTCGACGGCAATTGCTTGCCGATCACGCTGGGATCCAGGGGCATTGGTTCAGCTCACCTTCTCGTACAGGGTCACGACAGCCGCGCCGCCGAGCCCGATGTTGTGCTGCAGCGCCACTGTCAAGTCACCCTCGACCTGTCGAGCCTCGGCCTGACCACGCAGCTGCCACACCAGTTCCGCGCACTGCGCCAGACCGGTCGCGCCGAGCGGATGCCCCTTGGACAGCAGGCCGCCGGAGGGGTTGGTGACAACCCTGCCGCCGTAGGTGTTGTCGCCGTCATTGATGAACTTCTCCGCCGTGCCCTCCGGGGTCAGGCCGATGGCCTCATAGGTGAGCAGTTCGTTGGCGGTGAAGCAGTCGTGCAGTTCGACCACGCGGATATCGGTCGGCGCGACACCCGAGGCCTCGTACACCTGTTGTGCCGCGGCCTTGGACATGTCGTAACCGACGATCTTGGCCATGCTGTTGTCGGTGAAGGTGGACGGGAAATCCGTCGCCATGGCCTGGGCCTTGATGATCACCGACGCGTCGATGCCATTGGCCTTGGCGAACTCCTCACTCACCAGCACTGCCGCCGCGGCGCCGCAGGTGGGCGGGCAGCATTGCAAACGGGTCAGCGAGCCGTAGATGTGCGGCGAGGCCAGCACTTCCTCGACCGTCACCGGGTCCCGGAATACCGCGTACGGGTTATTGGCCGCATGCTTGCGCGACTTCACCGAGATCTTGGCGAAGGTCTCCGGCGAGGTGCCGTACTTCTCCGAGTACTCACGCCCCGCACCGCCGAACATCTGCGCCGCGAACGGCGCGTCGGTCCGCTCCTGGATCTGATCCATCACCTCGTTGAAGCGGTCGAACGGTGTGGGCCGGTCGGTGTAACCCATGGCCAGCGCACCGCGCTGCATCTGCTCGAAGCCCACGGCCAGCGCCACATCCACCGCACCCGATTCCACGGCCTGGCGCGCCAGGAACAGGGCCGAGGATCCGGTGGAGCAGTTGTTGTTGACGTTGATGACCGGAATGCCGGTCTGTCCGAGGCCGTAGACCACGGCCTGGCCGCAGGTCGAGTCGCCGTAGACGTACCCGGCATAGGCCTGCTGGACCTTCGAGTACTCGACCCCGGCATCGGTCAGCGCCGCCCTGGCGGCCTTGGTGCCCATCAGGTCGTAGGTCTCGGTTCGGCTGGGCGTGGTGAAGGGAATCATTCCCACACCTGCCACCACCACACGTCTGCTCATGTCGATCTCCCGATTTCAGTGACTATCAGCTATTCACTTAGTGAACACCGCACGTCGGCATTACACAAGTACGAGTTCCAGTTGCGATGTTTGCCTGGATAAACGTCCGGAATATTGCCCCTTGCGGAGACACCTGTGATCACTGTTACACTACCGCAAATTCACATATCGTATCTCTGGAGGATCCATGGCGACAATCGGTGCAACGCTGCGCTCGACTGCGAAGCGGGTGCCGGACCGCGAGGCCCTGGTATTCGGCGATCACCGCTACACCTATGCCGAACTCGACGCTCAGGTCGACCGGGTCGCGGGAGTGCTTGCCGCGCAGGGCATCCGCAAGGGTGATCGCCTCGCTCTGATGGCGACGAATTCCGATCGATTCGTCATCGTCTTCTACGCCGCGCACCGGCTCGGCGCGATCTTCGTTCCGGTGAACCCCGGTTCTGCCGCGCCCGAACTCGACTACCTGGTGCGCGACTCCGATGCGGCCGCACTGGTTTTCGACGCCGCGGTGGCGCCTACGGTGCGCAAGGCCGTGGAGAACGGCCTCGCCGAGACCCTTCGAACCTTGGCCATGTCCGAGATCGACGGGTTCCCGGACTTGTTCGCATCGGCCGCCGCGTATGACGGCCCGGTGGTAGAGGCCGCGGTCGAGGAGACCGACGATGCGCAGATCCTCTACACCTCCGGAACCACCGGCTCACCCAAGGGCGCGCTGTTCGATCATCATCGTGAGCTGTGGGTCGGAATGGGGGTGATGGCGACCGCCGGTCTGCGCGACGGTGACCGGCTCCTGCATGTCGCGCCGCTGTACCATGCCGCCGAGCTGTGCATGCTGATCATTCCCGGCACGATGGTCGGCGCCACACACATCGTGCAGAGCGGGTTCGATCCGATGAAGGTGGCCGACGCGCTGGAGCGCGAACGCATCACCCTGCTCTTCGGTGTCCCCACCATGTACCAGTTCCTGCTCCGGGTACCGGATCTGGCCCAGCGCGACCTCTCCACCTGGCGCACCGCCATTTACGGTGCCGCACCCATGCCTGCGAGCGCGGTGGAGCAGTTGCTCGCGGCCCTGCCACAGGTCCAATTCATGCAGGCCTGCGGTCAGACCGAAGCCGGGCCCGGCGGCATCTTCGCCAACCACGCTCAGGTGTGCGAACGCCCGGACGCCAGCGGCCGGCAGGCGCTGCCGATGATGGAATGCCGGATCGTCGACCTGGACGGCAACGACGTGCAGCCCGGCGAGGTCGGCGAATTGCTGTTGCGCGGCGAAACCCTCATGAAGGGCTACTGGAACAAGCCCGAAGCCACCGCCGACGCCATCCGCGACGGCTGGCTACACACCGGCGATCTGGCCCGCCTCGACGCCGACGGCTACATGACCCTGGTCGACCGGCTCAAGGACATGATCATCACCGGCGGCCGCAACGTGTACTCGGTCGAGGTCGAGAACGCCATCGCCGCGCACCCGGACATCCTCGACGTCGCGATCATCGCTCGTCAGCACGCCGAATACGGGGAGAGCATCGTCGCCATCGCGGTGCTGAAAGAGGGTGCGGCCCTTGACCTGGACGCGCTGCGCGAGTTCTGCGCCGAGCGGATCGCCGCCTACAAACTGCCGCACGATCTGGTGATCACCGAGCAGATTCCGCGGAATCCATCCGGCAAGATCCTCAAGCGCACGCTGCGCGAACGATTCGCGGCCGTCTCGTCATGAGTGAGCGTGGGGGGAACGCCGGACCGCAGCCGTCGTCGCTCGGGGTGTTGCGCAGCAACTTCTCGAGCACCGTGCTGGCCAGTGTGGGCACCTTCGGGCGGGCCATGCGCAGCGGTGCGCAGGCGACGATGATCGGGGTGGCCGACGCGGGCCGGTTGCGGTTCCAATGGCGTGAAACCCTCACGCAAGCCTGGTTTCTCATCACAGTCACCGCGCTACCCAGTGTACTGATGGCGGTTCCGTTCGGTGTCGTGGTGTCCGCGCAGGTCGGCAACCTGGTGCATCAACTCGGCGCGAATTCACTGATCGGAGCCGCCGGCGGGCTCGGGGTGATCAAACAGGGCGCCCCGCTGGCGACCGGTCTGCTGCTGGGCGGGGCCGGAGCCGCGGCCATCGCGGCCGACCTGGGGGCGCGCACGATCCGCGAGGAGATCGATGCCATGCGCGTGATGGGGATCAATCCTGTTCAGCGCCTGGTGGTTCCGCGTATCGCCGCGATGCTGATCGTCGCGCCGCTGCTCAATGTGCTGATCATCTTCGTCGGCATTCTCGCCGGATATATCGTCGCCATCGCGGCCCTGGATGTCACGCCGGGCAGTTACTGGCAGTCGTTCGGGGCCTTCGCCTCCTCCGCCGATGTGTGGGTGTCCCTCGCCAAGTCGACGATCTTCGGCTACTTCGTCGTGCTGATCGCCTGTCAGCGCGGGCTCGAGGCCAAAGGCGGCCCGCGCGGAGTCGCCGACGGCGTGAACGCCGCGGTGATCCTGTCGGTGGTGTCCATCGCGGTGGTCAACGTCGTGATCACCCAGATCGCCGCCCTCTTCCTGCCCGCGAGGTTCGCCTGATGACCGCCAGTTCCTATGTGCCCAAGGGCTTTCGGTGGACCGGCCGGCTGCGTCAGATCCGGCCGTGGTCGATGTTCGACGGGCTCGGCTTCATCCTCGGCTTCACCTGGCAGGTGCTGTCGTCGATTCCGTTGACGCTGCGGCACTATCGCGCGCAAACGCTCGCCACCATCACCGATATGACCTGGGGTCGCGGGTCGATCATCGTCGGCGGCGGTACGGCGGCGGTCATGGTGGTGATGGGTGCGGCGATCGGCGCGTCCAGCGGTATCGAGGCCTATGCCGCACTCGATCTGGTAGGCCTGGGCCAAATCACCGGCGTCATCTCGGCTTTCGCGAACACTCGGGAACTGGCGCCGATGGCGGCCGGTGTCGGGTTCGCCGCACAGGCCGGCTGCCGGATGACCGCGGAAATCGGGTCGATGCGGATCTCCGAGGAAATCGACGCGATCGAATCCCTGGGTGTGCGGTCGGTGCCGTTCGTCGTCACCACCCGGGTGATCGCCGGGGTGGTCGCGATCGTGCCCACCTTCCTGATCGCGCTGATCCTGAGCTACCTGACGACCGCCGCGGTGATCACCGTCGTGCATGGCGAACCCAGCGGCGTCTACGACCATTACTTCGATCAGTTCGTGGCCCTCTGGGATATCGTCGCGGCCACCATCAAGGTGCTCGTCTTCGCCGTCGCGGTCATCATCATCCATTGCTACCAAGGGTTTTTCGCCACCGGCGGCCCCGAAGGCGTCGGGGTGGCCTCGGGTCGCGCGATCCGGGCCAGCCTGGTCGCCATCATCACCCTCGACATGATCCTGACCATTACGCTCTGGGGCTTCACTACGCCCCTGTCTTTCACGGGGTGACGACCATGCCCGCATTCGGAATGCCGGGAGTTTCCATCAGTCCGCGCGGTGCGCGGCGAACCGGGCTGATCGCCGCCGGGATCGCCGCGGTACTGCTCACCGCCTGGCGAATCGCGCCCCTCGATAATGATTCGGAGTCGATGACGGTCACCCTGGTGACCGAGCAGGTCGGTGACGGTGTCGAGGAGGGCAGCGATATCCGCCTCGACGGCGTCAAGGTCGGGAAGATCACCGCGATCGCGACCGCCGACATCGGACGGCAGCGGATCACCCTGCAGCTCAACAAGAATCAGCTCTTCGGGCTGACCGACACCTTGAGTGTCGCGTACGCGCCGGGCAACCTGTTCGGCATCAGCGAGCTGGCCCTGAAATCCGGTAGCGGCGGGACGGCGCTCACCGAGAACGCACAGGTCGATCTGACCGGGCGCCACGCGGATCGGGTCGTCGACGCGACGATCTCGACGGTCCTGCAGTCGGTCGGGCAGCTCACCAACGAGGTGCTCACCCCGCAGTTGGCCACCGTGCTGAGCCGGATCTCCACCGACCTGAAGGCCTTCACGCCGCTGATCCACACCATTGTTGTCACATCACAATTGATCGCCGACACGCAGCGGCTGCCGTCGTCGTTCCTGCTCGAACAGTACGGATCGACGCTGCAAGGTTTGCCGCCCACGCCGGATGGTCTACTGCGCGTGCTCGATTCGTTCTACAACAGCCCAGAACTGATGTCCGACAGCGACCGAGCGCGCTTCGACGCGAGTGTCGTGCTGGTGCGCGACCAGGTCATCGCCGCCCTGCCGCCCCTGCTGAATACCGCGCAACGCTATTCCAACGGCTACACCGACGAACTGGCTCCGTTGTTGACCATGATCGCGCGGGCACTGCCTCCGTCTGACCGGTCGACCCGGGAGATCAGCGAACTACTCGACCGGCTCCGTGCCGCGCTGCCCGATACACCCCACGGTCCGGTGTTGCGGGTGGACCTCGATCTGCGCGGCGTTCCCGGCATGGCTGTGCCACTGCTGCAAGGACTTCCGGCCGCCATTACCGAAGGTGTGCGATGAAATCGATGCCGCCGTTGATCGCCCGCCTCGTCGCTTTCGGCGCGGCCATGGCGTTGCTGCTCATCATGATCCTGCAAGCCATCAATCGGCCGGTCGATGGTGACACCGCCACCTACACGGCCGAATTCACCGACGCCAACGGTCTTTTCGTCAATAACGAGGTGAAACTGCACGGCGTCGCCGTCGGCAAGGTCGGCGGTGTGAAACTAGAAGGCGACCGCGCGCGGGTGACCTTCACGGTGCGCGAGAAGTACGCCCTCTACACCGGCACCACCTTCGCCATCCGCTACGAATCCCTCACCGGGCAGCGCTATCTCGACGTCCGCCAATCCGCCGAACCCAGCGCGAAACTGGCCCCGGGCACCCGCATCGGCACCGATCGCACCGTCCCGTCCTTCGATATCACCGCCCTGTTCAACGGCCTGCAGCCGGTGCTGGCCCAGTTGACGCCCGAGGACCTGAACCAGTTCGCGACCAGCCTGCTGGCCGTAATCGATGGCACCAGCACCAGTCTCGGGCCGGCGCTGGCCGCCATCGAGCGGCTCAGCGGCTACGCCACCGACCGGCAGGCGGTGATCTCGACCCTGGTGTCCAACCTCGGAACCGTCGCGCAGGATCTGGGCGGTAAATCCGGGCACAGCATCGCCTCGATGTCGCAGCTCACCCTGCTGTTCGAAACCCTCACCCAGCGCATTACCGGCCTGATCGACTTCGCGAACATCATCCCGCCGGTGCTGGAGCCCGCCGAACATATGGTGGGCGTTCTCGGGCTCACCCCGAACACGAATCCGGACCTCGACAACATTCTGCGCACCCTGTTCCCGAATCCCAAGGACACCGTCGACATGCTCAATCGCGTTCCCGGACTTCTGCAATCGCTGGGTGCGACCATTCCGCGAACCGCCCCCGGAGTGAATATCACCTGCACGAAGGGTGTGGCGGCGACCCCTGAGCTGCTACAGGTGTTCGTCGGCGGCCAAAGGATCACGCTGTGCAACCCCTGATCACCGCAGCGAGCGGTCTGCTCGAACGGCTCTCCGGCAATAGCGCTGTGCCGCAGAGCGAACCGGCCGCGGCACGATCGGACCTGCGCTGGGGTCTGGCGGGTGTGGTCCTCGTGCTGATCATGCTGGCCGGGGTCGGGGTCGTCTATGTCGCCGACACCGAACAGCGGACCTACACCGCCGACCTGGCCGACGCGGGCTCGGTGCGCCCCGGCGATTCGGTGCGGGTCGCGGGTGTCACGGTCGGCAAGGTGCGGTCCCTGGCGCTGGGATCCGACCGCGCCACCATGACGTTCACCGTCGATGACGAGGTCTTCGTCGGCGCACAGTCCACCCTCGACGTCCGCATGCTCACCGTGGTCGGCGGGCACTACGTCGCGCTCATTCCCGCCGGGTCGAAACCCCTGGGCCACACCACTATTCCTATGGATCGGGTGGTGCTTCCCTACAGCCTGCCGCAGGTGTTCCAGGATGCGATCGCCCCTATCCGCAAGGTCGACGGTGACGTGCTGCGCCGCGACTTCGCCGCACTACAGAACTCGATCGACAAGAGCCCCCACGGAATCGGGCAGGCCCTGACCGCCGCCGGCACCATTGTCGACATCCTGGATCGGCAGAACGCCGACATCTCCCGCGCGTTGACCGTCGCCGATGAGTACCTGTCCGCGATCGACACCAACAAGGACGTGATCATCCGCTTGATCCGGACCCTCGGTGTGCTGATCACGCTCGTCGAGAACAACAAATTCCAGGTGGCGAAGCAACTCGACCTGCTCGCCTCGACCGTCCAACGGGTGGTGCCGCTCGGCCAGGCCTGGCAGTCGACACTGAAACCGATGGCACAGCCACTGGCCGAATCGATCCCGAAGCTGACCGAGATCGGCACTCGGCTCGGTGAACTGCTCGAATCCCTGCGCGAATTCGGTGCCCGGCTGCAACCGCTGGTCACTCCGCAGGGCGGCGTCTCGATCGACCAGTCCGGCACCACCATCACCGCACCGGCCCTGTGTGTCCCGGTGCCGGGAAGGACCTGCTGATGCTTCAACGCCTGTTCGCCTCCCGCGCCTTCCTCTCGTTGACCACACTCGCGGTGCTCGCCGCGGTCGTCGTCGCCGGATTTCACCTGGCGCGACCGCAGCCTCCGATGCGGACCTACTGCGCGCTCATGTCCGACAGCATCGGGCTCTACACCGGCGGCAATGTCACCATCCGCGGTATCCCGTCCGGCACTGTCACCCGCATCGCCCCGGCAGGAACCGGCGTCCGAGTAGATTTCGAGCTGCCCGCCGACGAGAAGCTACCGCCCGACGTCGGTGCGACCACGGTGTCGGACACCCTCGTCGCCAATCGCCGGCTGGCGATCATCGGCAACCGCCCGGCCGCCGGTCCCGGCTGGGACGCCGGACAGTGCATCAGCAAAACCATCACGCCGCAGAGCCTGAGCCAAACCTTTTCCGCCATAGCGAAATTGGCCGACGAGCTCAACGGCGCCAACGATCCCACCCGGCAGCGCGGCCTGGCTGAGGGCCTGGCGGCGGTGAACGCCGCCACCGACGGGCGCGGACAGCAGATCAACGATCTGGTGCATGCCCTCGGTTCCGCGCTGAAATCACCCGATGCCGGCATCGGGCATCTGGGCCGGCTGCTCGACGCCCTGGCCGCACTCGCCCGCAGCGCCGCCAATGGCTGGGGTGAGGTGGAGACCGTGCTGACCGGGCTGCCCTCCGGGTTGCATGCCGCCAACACCATGGCGGTGCCGCCGATTACCCAGGTACTCACCGATATCGGCGATGTGCTGCCCATGCTCAACGACCTCACCCTCATGTTCGGCGGCCGGGCATTGCGCGAGCTCGACGCCGCGGATCCGGCGCTGCTGTTGGCCGGGGCCGGGATCGGATCGCTGCTGGAGGTCATTCGGATGACGCCCGCGCTGGCCGCCGCGTTCAGCAATTCCGTCGACAGTGTGAGCGGCCGCGCCGCGCTCGACTACGCGCCGGCCCGGGTCGCGATTCCGGCCGAGTCCGCCGCGCAGGTGTGCGCGGCGGTCAACGCGGTGGCGCCCGGCCGGTGCGCCGATCCCGGCGATGGCCTGGTGCACGTGCAGTTGGCGCAGCTCATTCTCGGACAGGTGGGAGCCCGATGACAGTGTCACGCAATCGATCTCAGGTCTTGGCCGTTGCCCTGGCCGGGGCGCTCGCCTTGGGCGGCTGCGCCTTCGATCCCTCGGAGGTGCCCATTCCCGGCACCACGGTCTCCGGCGACACCTACCAGGTGCACATCCAATTCGCGGACGCCCTGAACTTGCCGCCCGGAGCCAAGGTCACCGCCAACGGCGTGCTGGTCGGCAATCTCGACGAGATCGAGATCATCACCCCGGAAATGGACCGATCCGGCCCGCCCACCGGCTATGTCCGTGCGACAGTGCGGATTTCGAGCTCGGCCCGGCTGCCCACGGCCACCACCGCGCAGCTGCGGCAGGCGACCCCGCTCGGTGACGTGCACATCGCCTTGACCACCCCCGTAGCGGCCACCGGTGCCACACTCACCGACGGTGCGACCATTCCGATCGCCGCTACCAAACCCTCCCCCCAGGTCGAGGACACCATGGCCGGGCTCGCGACGGCCGTCGGCGGCGGCACGATCACCAACTTTCAGGACATCGTGCGCCAGCTGAATCGGGTCTTCGACGAGAATCCGGCTGAAACGGCACGGGTTTTCGGTGTGATCGGCACCGACATCATCGATGTCGCGGGCCGCCTCGACAGCGTCGATTCGTTACTCGAGGGTTTGCAGGCGACGGTCGGTTTCGTCCAGGCCGATCGCGACATTCTGGATCGGCTGCTCACCGATTACGGTGTCGAGCACGTCACCGCCAACGTGAATTCCGCTGTCCAACTGGTGTACGTATTCAGCGACCTCGGGCCGGTGTCACGCTCGGCGGCGTGGCTCGGGCCGCTGGTCGGTGCGCTCGACGCCACCACCACCGCGCTGGTACCGGCGCTGTTCGGGGCCCGGCCACTGGATCTGAACTCGCCGGCGAATCTCCGAAAGCTCATGGATCTCATTCAGACCAAGCTCATTCCGTTCGCACAGCACGGCCCCAAGGTGGATATCACCGCCGTGACGGTCGGCGACGCGCCGGGTGATCAGACGGCCAAAATGCTCGAGGCCCTGCGGATGATCGGTGCGGTGCGATGACGAAACGTTCCGTATTCTCCCTCGGCGCAATAGTTTTGGTGCTGATCAGCGGAATTTCCTATCCCGGTTTCGGCGTCCTGAAAATGGACCCGTTCGCCGACCACATCACCGCGACCATGACATTGCCCGAGGCCGGTGGGGTCGGCGTCGGCACGCCGGTGCTGCTCTCCGGTATCGAAGTCGGTGCGGTGACCGCTGTCGGCAAGACCGCCGCCGGCATCGAAATCGCGCTGCGCCTCGATGATTCGCCGCGCATCCCCACCGCCAGCACGGTGCGCATCGAGAACCTGTCCGCGCTGGGCGAACCGTATATCGAGTTCGAGCCGATCAAGGACACCGCACCGTACATCTCGGACAACCAGCGCATCGACGCCGCATCCGTCCAGCTTCCGATGACAATCCCCGAGGTGTCGGTGCGGGTGGTCGAGGTACTCGACCAACTCGATCCGAAGATCATCTCCGCGCTGGTCCAGACCGTCGACACCGCGACCACCGGCACCGAGAACGAGATACCGCGCCTGGAACACGCGAGCAAACTTCTCGCGGCCACCATCCTGAGCCGCACCGACACCATCCGCCAGCTCCTGATCGACCTGCAAACCATCGGCGGCGATATGGCCTGGGCCGGGCCGGCTCTCACTGCGGGCGGCCCGGAATGGGCCGATATCGGTGCGCGGCTGACCCATGCGATCACCGTCACCACCCGCAGCTTCGACAAGGGCATCCAACCCGGCGACTTCCTGCAACCGGACGGCCTGGTGCCGTTCCTGCACGACCTGACCGCCTACCTGGAAAAGATCGGCCCACGCACCGCAGCCCAATTGCCCGCGCTGCGTCCGCTTTTCGACGCTTCCCGCAACGCCGCCGGGCAACTCGACCTCGGCGTATTGATCACCCAGGCGCTGAACACCGTGAGCCCCGACGGCACGGTCCGCCTGCGCATCAACGTCAAATAGACACCGGAGATGACCATGACCGAAACCGTCAGCAGCACAGTCGAACTCGAAAAGCCCGCGCCTCCCACACCTCGAAAGGCCGCGCCGCCGAAGGAAATCCGGCTCTCGACGGTGCTCACCGGTGTGGTGATCACCGCGCTCGTGCTCGGCCTGAGCTTGTTCGCGGCGCTGTGGCTGTCCGCGCGCGGCGACCTGCGCGACCGCGACGCCCGCGCATCCGAGGACAAGCACGCCGAACAGCTCGCCACCGACTACGCCCTCGGCGCCTCCACCATCGACCACAAGAACATCTCCGCCTGGTTCACCAACCTCAAGGCCAACACCGTCCCCCAACTGGCCGCCAAATTCGACGCCACCGCTCCCCAACTCGAACAAATCCTGCTCCCCCTGCAATGGAAATCGAGCGCCACCCCGCTCACCGCGGTAGTCACCTCCGAATCCGCCGGCATCCGCAAGGTAAACGTCTTCCTCAACGTCAACTCCGCCAGCGCCCAAACCCCTCAGGGCACCCAAACCACCGTCACCTACGCCGTCACCATCGACGAGAACGCCGGTTGGAAAATCACCGACGTCGGCGGCCTCGACGGCGCGCTACCCGGGAAATAATCCCGGTGAACGACGCTCGGACGCACCTGTACGGCACGCGCGGTTCGGTCATCGCTCACGCGCTTCGCTGTCCTGGGAACCGCGCGGAACGCGCAATACCGTCGGACCATGACAATGGCCGCAACAGCACCTGAACAGCGCTGGGTAACCAGCGGCGAGAGCAGCGAACCCCCCGTGCTGAGCAGCGGCGACGCACGCCGGGCACGCCGTAGCAGGCGACGCGAGCAATTACTGGTTGCCGCAGGTGAAGCCTTCGCCGCCGGCGGATACTACGCCACCAGCATGGATAACATCTCCCGGATCGCTGGAGTATCCAAACCTATTTTATATCAGCATTTCTCGAACAAGTTGGATCTCTACCTGGCGGTCCTGCAAGGCCATATCGACGTGCTCGTGCACAATGTCCGGCACGCGCTGCGGTCCACCACCGACAACGAGCAGCGGGTGCGGGCCGCCGTCGAGGCGTATTTCGACTTCGTCGATGACCGGACCCAGGGCTATCGGGTGGTCTTCGAATCCGACGTGCCCAGCGAGCCTTCGGTGCAATGGCGCACGGCCCAGGGCATCGAGGCGTGCGTCGACGCGATCTTCGACCTGGTCTCGCACAACTCCGGGCTCGACAACCACCGCGCCCGGACCCTGGCGGTCGGCCTGGTCGGCGCCAGCCAGTTCGCCGCACAGTACTGGCTCGAAGCCGGACGCCCGATTCCCAAATCCGAAGCGGTCGAGGCGACGGTCACCCTGTGCTGGGGCGGTGTATCCCGCCTGCCTCGACGCCCTTCCTAGGGACCGGTGGTGCCCTGGTAGGAACCGGGGGCGATGCCGGTCCACCGGCGGAAGGCGCGGCGGAAGGCACTGGGCTCGGAGTAGCCGAGCCGTTCGGAGAGCTCTTCGATCGTTTCCTCGCCCTGGACCAGGCTTTCGATCGCACGGTCTCGCAGGATGTCCTCCTGGATCGCGCGGAACGAGGTGCCCTCCTCGCGCAGGAGACGGCGCACGTGCTGTGCGCTCAGGGACAGTCGTTTGGCGACTTCCTCTGTGCTGAGCCATTCGGCGGAGGTGTTGCGCTCCAGAATGTTTCGCACGCGGTCAGCGGTGGTCACGTCGTAGCGACTGCGGAACAGCAAGCCGGCCGGCGCGCTGCGCAGGAACTCCTCCAACTCCGGTTCGGTGCGCACCACAGGGACCGGGAGATACATGGAGTCGAAGGTGAATGCGGCGCACGGTGCGTCGAATGTCGGTAGCACGCCGTAGATGAGGTGGTACTCGGAGCCGTCCGCCGGTGCGGGATAGGGCAATTCCACCGCGGTAAGCCGAATCTGCTTGCGAATCAACCACGACGCGAACCGGTGGGTGACCGCGACGGCGATATCGACCACCAGTGGGTCCAGCGGTGACTCCGGATTGCCGTGGATCGCCAGCCGCGCCCGTGCGCCGTCCACCGACAGCTCCGAGCGCAATCCGGTGCTGAGCATGACGAATTCGGTGAAGCGGGACAGCGCGGCTCGCAGATCGGGTGTGTGAATGATGCCCAGGGTGATCATTCGGAAGGTGCCGCGCGGGATGGGGCGCGGACCGAGACCCGCGAGCTCGTCGTCGGTGCGCTCCCACAATGACTGCATGACGCGGGCGGCCTGCTCCCGCGTGACGCGCACGCGGTCGTGCCCGATCATCTCGGGAGTGATGCGCGCATCGCGCAGCACACCGCGCATATCGACCCCGCGCGCGGCGGCGGTCGCCATGGCGGCCCGAATGAAGTCGATCGCCACGGTGCGATTCGCCATCATGCTCCTTCCTGGATCGACGAGACTGCAACGTATCAGCGGACCATGCGCGTTTCTGTCACGAACCGCGCGAGGACGAGTCATTCTCGCCACGCTCCGCCGTTCATAGCCTCGAAATATCAGCGAGCACGCCGTCGCCCGGCCGTGAAACGCGAACTATTTCTCCGAGGAGGACGGCACTTGTCAGAGCACGCGTTCAACGTCGACGGTATCGGCAGCTGGACTACCGAGATCGAATTCCCGGTCGAGAAGGAACGTACGATCGCGTACGCCGAGGCCACCAACGACCCGATCTCGCAGCACCTCGACGGCACCTACGCTCCCCCGGTGTTCGCCGTCGTTCCCGCGTTGACGGATATGGCCGACCACACCATGTCGGTCGTCCCGGACGAGCTGGTGTTCCGGATCCTGCACGGTGAGCAGGACTTCCGCTTCCACCGGGCGATCGTTCCCGGCGAGACGCTGCACGTGCGATCCAAGGTCCTCGGCATTCACGGCAAGTCCACCGGCGTCGTGGTGACCACCATCGGCGAAACCCGCGACGCGGCCGGTGAACTGGTCAACGAGCAGTACTTCTCCGGATTCTTCAAGGGTGGGGTATGGCCGCACGAGGCCGGAACCCTCGCCCCCGCACACTCTTTCGACGAATCACTGCGCAACCGCGCGGCCGATTTCATGGTCGAGCAGCAGTTCGACAAGGACCAGACCTTCCGCTACGCCGAACCGGCCGGTGATCCGATGCCGATCCACCTGGACGATGAATTCGCGAGGCAGATGGGCCTTCCCGGCATCATCATCCACGGCCTGTGCACCATGGCGTTCACCTCGCACGCGGTGCTGTCCCAGGTCGCGGTCGACGATCCGACCCGGCTCAAGCGCCTGGCGGTGCGGTTCAGCAAGCCCGCGCGACCGGAACAGACGATGACCACCTCGATCTGGCACACCGGCGAGACCGAGGGGCGGCAGATCTACGCCTTCGAGAGCGCGAGCAACGAGGGCGCCGCGCTCATCAAGGACGGCATCGCCGAGATCGCCTGATTCCCCTGCCCCACAGCGTAATTCATAGGAGTTGAACGATGAAGAACCGCGTATTCGTCATCGGCGTCGGCCTGACGAAATTCGAGAAGCCGGGCCGCCGCGAGGGCTGGGACTACCCGGACATGGCACTCGAGTCCGGCACCAAGGCGCTGCAAGACGCCGGAATCGCTTACGACAAGGTGCAGCAGGCCTATGCGGGCTATTGCTACGGCGATTCGTGTTCGGGCCACCGCGCCGTCTATGGACTCGGCCTGACCGGCATTCCCGTATTCAACGTGAACAGCAATTGCTCGACCGGTTCGAGCGCGATGTACCTTGCCGCCCAAGCCATTCGAGGCGGGCTCGCGGATTGCACCCTTGCCATCGGCTTCGAGAAGATGCAGCCCGGCTCGCTCGGCAACACCTACGAAGACCGTGAGCCGCCCATGCAGCGACACCTGCTGGCCATGGCCGAACTGCGGGAGATCGCGTTCCCGCCCGCGCCGTGGATGTTCGGCGCGGCGGGGCTGGAACACAATGAGAAGTACGGCTCCACACCGGAACACTTCGTCCAGATCGCGGTCAAGAACCACCGCCACTCGGTGAACAATCCGTACGCCCAGTTCCAGGACAGCTACACCGAGGACGAGATCAAGACCGCCAAGATGGTCTACGGAGCGGCGGGAATCACCCGGCCGATGTGCTCGCCCACCTCGGACGGTTCGGGTGCGGCGATCCTGGCCAGCGAGCGATTCGTCATCGAGAACGATCTCTCGGCGCAGGCGATCGAGATCGTCGGTCAATCGCTGGTCACCGACGTACCGGGCACCTTCGATAACAAGAGCCTGATCACCCTGGTCGGCGCGGATATGAGCCGCCTGGCCGCCCAGCGGGTCTACGAGCAGGCGCAGATCACCCCCGATGACGTGGACGTCATCGAACTGCACGACTGCTTCGCCCCCAATGAACTGCTCACCTACGAAGCGCTCGGCCTGGCCGCAGAGGGCGAGGCGCACAAGCTTCTCGACGCGGGCGACACCACCTACGGGGGTCGCTGGGTGGTCAACCCGTCCGGCGGCCTGATCTCCAAGGGCCACCCGCTCGGCGCGACCGGCCTCGCGCAGACCGCTGAGCTGGTCTGGCAGCTGCGCGGTCAGGCAGACCAGCGCCAGGTCGCCGGAGCCAAGGTCGCCCTGGCCCACAACATCGGACTCGGCGGATCCGCCGTGGTAACCGCCTACCGCCCCGCCGAGCGCTGATCCCGCGCTGCGGCAATCCCACACTCCGACATACACATTCGAGAAGGAATCAACTCATGGCACTGGCATCGGCCTCCAAGGAAATCGCGGCTTCGCAGGACAAGGTGTGGGCGATCATCGCCGACCCGAGCCGCAATGCCGAATGGAACACCCTGCACGACAAGTGGAAGAGCGAAGCTCCGACCGTGATCGCCCAGGGCGACAAGATGAGCGAAGTCGTCTCGATCATGGGTATGCCCAACACGATCGTCTGGGAGGTCACCCAGTACGACGCCCCCAATACCTTCACCATCTCCGGGGCCGGCATGGCAAACGCCAAGGTCACCTTCACCATGTCCGTCGAAGCCAACGGTGCAGGGTCGATCGCCAAGATCGACGCCGAGTTCATCAGCCAGATGATGGTCGGCGCGATCGGCAAGGCCATCGAGCGCACCGCCTTCAAGGAGCTGGAAGCCTCGCTGCTCAAGCTGGCCGACCTCGTCGCCTGATCACCCACTTCCACACCTAGACAAGGGAACTCACATGGGTGCAACAGATTCTTCACGCGTCGCGATCGTCACCGGGGCGGGACGCGGCATCGGCCGCGAACACGCGCGGCTGCTGGCCTCGCAAGGTATTGCCGTGGTCGTCAACGACCTCGGCGGGTCCAATGACGGCGCCGGCTCCGACGCCGGCCCGGCACAGCAGGTCGTCGATGAAATCATCGCCGCGGGCGGCAGGGCGGTCGCCAACACCGACAGCGTCAGCGACTGGGATGGTGCGAAGAAGCTTGTCGACCAGGCGATCTCAGAGTTCGGCGGTCTCGACATCGTGGTGAACAACGCGGGCATCCTGCGCGACGCGTTCATCGCGGGCATCGAGCGCGCGCAGTGGGAATCGGTGATCGGTGTGCACCTGAACGGCCACTTCAATGTGCTGCGCCACGCGGCCGTGTACTGGAAAGAGCAGTCGAAGGCGGGAACGCCGCGCAATGCCTCGGTGATCAACACCGCCTCCGCCTCGGGCACCTTCTCGACGCTGCCCGGACAGGTCAACTACGCCGCTGCCAAGGCGGGCATTGCCGCGATGACTCTCGTTGCCGCCGAAGAACTCTCGCGGTACGGGGTGCGTGTCAACGCGATTGCGCCGGTGGCCCGCACCCGGCTTACCCTGGCCACCCCCGGCATGGCCGCCATCTTCGCCGAAGAGGTGCCCGAGGGCGAATTCGACGCCTTCAGCCCGGCCAATATCGCGCCCATCGTCGCCTACCTGGCGAGTGAGAAGTGCCCGCTCAATGGCAAGGTGCTCGCGGTGCAGGGCGGTGCCGTCTCGCTACTCGAAGGCTGGACCTTCGCCGAGACGGTCGAAGTCGACGGACCGTGGGTCCTGGACGAGCTGCCCGCGCAGTTCGATCGCTGGTCCTGATGCCCACGTCGTTCAGCGTCGAGCGACGGGCCACCTACTCCGAGTACCGCACTCGTGAACTGGTGGTGGCCGGTGACGGCCCCACCATCGTGCTGGTGCACGGTTTCGCACACGCGGCCGAGACCTGGATTCCCCTTCTCGATCTCCTGCACCGGGCCGGGCGGGCGGCGGTAGCCGTCGACCTGCCCGGCTTCGGGAAGGCCGATCCGCTGCTACCGGGCAGCCTGGTGCCGCAGCTGGATAGGTTTCTCGGAGAGGTGATTCGGCGCTACGCGGGTTCCAACGGTGTTGTACTGGTGGGCAACTCACTCGGCGCGGCCATGGCGCTCCGGGCCGGGCGCGCGGTCGACCTGCCTGTCAATGCGGTGGTCGCCCTCGATACCGCCGGGATCACCTGGAGGCGGCTCGTCTCGATCGGGCTCGATCCGATCGTCAGCGCGAATCAGCTCTACGCCGCTATTGGCTGCCCCGAGCGAGTGCATCGATCCTTGGCCACCAGAGCCGCGCAATCGCTGCTGTACGGGCGCAAATCCGCAGTTGTTCCCGAGGTCGTGGCACAACTCGCGGCGGTCGCATCCGACCCCGCCGAAACCCACCGGCTCCTACGCTTGGGCGCCCGATTCAAGGCCGAGCTCGACCGCACGACCGATCACGGCGACGTGCGTGTCCCACTGGTCGCCGTGCACGGTGCCCGTGACCGGCTCGTTCCGGTCTCGGCCAGTCGAATTCTGTACGACGCCAACCCCGGCAGCCGACTTGTCGTGCTGCCGCATGCCGGGCATTGCCCCCAACTCGATGCCACCTCTGCTGTCTCCCAGCTGGTCCGGGAAATGGCGGGCATCTCGAACACTTCCAGGGAGATCTCGTGACCGCGCACCGCCCCGGGTGGATGAACGACGACCTCGACCAGGTCGCCGAACTGGCCCGCAACTTCTTTACCAAATATTGTGTGCCGCACGAGGACCGGTGGTCCAAGCAGCAGCACGTAGACCGGGACGTCTGGTACGAGGCGGGCGAACTCGGCCTGCTGTGTGCCAGCATCCCCGAGGAATACGGCGGTGGCGGCGGTAACTTCGCCCACGAGGCGGCCATCGGCATCGAGCAGGTCCGCACTCTCGCACCGAGTTTCGGCGGCATGCTGCACAGCGGCATCATCGCGCACTACATCAACGCGTACGGCACCCACGAGCAGAAGCTCGCGTGGCTGCCCAAGATGGCCAGCGGCGAGATGGTCGCCGCCATCGCCATGACCGAGCCGGGTACCGGATCCGATCTGCAGGCGATCAAGACGCGGGCGGTCAAAGAGGGCGGAGACTACGTCATCAATGGCGCGAAAACTTTCATCTCCAATGGGTTCCTGTGCGATCTCGTCATCGTGGTAGCCAAGACCGCCGATGCCGGTGGGATCGGCGATGTTTCGCTGATCGGCGTGGAAACCAAGGATCTCCCCGGATTCTCGCGTGGGCGCAACCTCGAGAAAGTCGGCCAGCACGGCCAGGACACCTGCGAGCTGAACTTCGTCGACGTGCGGGTGCCCCAGGCCAATGTCCTGGGCAGGGTGGAGGGGCAGGGCTTCATCCAGCTCATGCAGCAGCTCCCGCAGGAGCGGCTCATTCTCGCGGTCTCGGCGGCGGCCACCGTCGAGAAGGCGGTCCAGGTGACCGTCGACTACGCCAAGGAACGCACCGCGTTCGGCAAACCGATCTTCGCCTTCCAGAACACCAAATTCGTCCTCGCCGAATGCGACACCCTCGCCTCGGTGTGCTGGACCTACCTGGACAGCTGCATCGAGAAGCATCTGCGCGGCGAACTCGACATCACCACAGCCGCCAAGGCCAAATGGTGGCTCACCGAACAGCAGTGCATCGTCGTGGACCGCTGCGTGCAGATCTTCGGCGGCTACGGCTACATGGTCGAGTACCCGATCGCCCGCATGTACGCCGACTCCCGCATCCAGAAGATCTACGGCGGCACCAGCGAAATCATGAAGGAACTGATTTCGCGAAGCCTGTAGTGCCCCTACCTATCTCAACCAGAAAGTAGAGCGATCATGGGCCCGTTGACCGGAGTCAAAGTAGTCGAAATCGCAAGTCTCGCACCGGCTCCCTTCGGGTGCATGATCCTCGCCGATCTGGGCGCGGAGGTCCTGCGCGTAGATCGGGCGAGCGGATCGGCCGCGGTGACCCCGCCGGCCGGTCCCCTCGATCGCGGCCGCCGCAGCGTCGCGGTGGACCTCAAGAGCCCCGAAGGGGTTGCCGCGGTCAAGCGGTTCGTCCGAGACGCCGACGTCTTCATCGAAGGTTTCCGCCCCGGCGTCGCCGAACGACTCGGCATCGGACCCGACGAGTTGCTGGCGGTGAATCCGCGACTGATCTACGGCCGGATGACCGGCTGGGGCCAGGAAGGTCCACTGGCTCCGCGAGCCGGACACGACATCAACTACATCGCCATCGCCGGTGCGCTCGAGCCGATCGGCCGTGCCGGAGAACGCCCCCACGCACCCCTGAATCTCCTGGGCGACTTCGCCGGTGGCGGATCATTCCTGGCTCTGGGTGTGCTCGCGGCGCTCTATGAGCGCGAACGCTCAGGCAAGGGCCAGGTCATCGACGCCGCAATGGTCGACGGTGCGAATATCCTCATGTCGTTCCTGCACGGCATGCGCGCGGGCGGCATGTGGCCGAACCCGCGCGGGGAGAACATGCTCGACGGCGCCGCCCCGTTCTACGACACCTACGAGACCGCCGATGGCAAGTATGTGGCGGTCGGCTGCGTGGAACCGCAGTTCTACGCTCAACTGCTGGACAAGCTCGGCATCGACGCTGCCGGACTGCCGTTCCAAATGGACCCGGCCGGGTTCGAGGAGACGAAAAAGCTGGTCGGAGAAGCATTCCGAACAAAGAACCGCGATGAATGGGCCAGCCTCTGCGCCGATTCCGATGCCTGCGTGTCCCCGGTCCTGTCACCGTGGGAGGCACACGAACACCCACACAACCAGGCGCGCAAGGCATTCGTCGAAGTCGGCGGAATGATCCAGCCCGCTCCCGCCCCGCGCTTCAGCCGCTCGCAGCTCGATGAACCAGTAGCCATGGATACCGGCGGGCGCGATATCGCAGCAGCCCTGACCGCCTGGGGTTTGCCGGAGTCCGAGATCGCGGACTTGACACGCGCGTGCACGGTGCGATAGATCGAGCTGATCGCGCCGCCGAGACACCGGGGCCGGAATCACCAATGCTTCTTGCGTGCAGTGATTTCCGGCCCTGCGGCTATTCAGCGGCAGGGCCCTGTTCTTCGTCCGGTCGGTGACCGGCCGGACCGGTAACCATTCGGCTGCGGAGGAAGTCCGCGGAGCAGCGAATCGCAGCCCGGCCCTGGGGCAGTACGCCGGCCAGGATTTGGAAGACGTGCGGCTGGCCCGGCCAGATTTGCAGTGCGCAGTCGCGGTCGGCGGCGTGCAGGGATTCGGCAAGAGCGTGGGCGTCGTCTCGCAGGATGTCGAGTTCGCCGATCTGGATCAGGATGGGTGGCCAGCGTCGTTTGTCGGCAGCGAGGATGTCGACGCGCGGGTCGGTGGGGGGCACGCCACCGAGGTAGGACGCAGCGCCCTCAGCCAAGAAGGCGAACGGTAACAACGGATCCGGGGCGCGCAGGTTGGCCTGGCGGGCGAGTTCCCCGGACAAGTCGGCCGCCGGGGAGTAGAGCGCGGCCGCCGCGGGCATGGGGAGGCCGAGTCGGTGGATATCATTCAGTAGCGCGGCGGTGAGGTGACCGCCCGCCGAATCTCCCGCTATGGCAATACTTTCCGGAGCGAGGCCGGTGTCCAGCAGCAAACGGTAGGCGGCGAGGGTGGCGTCCTGTGCTGCCGGAAATGGCTGTTCCGGAGCGAGCGGGTAATCCAGCAGGAATACCGGACAACCCGCGTGCTGCGACAGCCGTTTGGCGATTCCGTAATGCGAACGGCTGGAACCGAAGAAGTAGCAGCCACCGTGCAGGTAGAGAATGGCACCAACACCGGCTGACGACCTTCGACCCGCGTGAACCCATTGGCCGCGTATCGATTCCGTGCGCACCGACCGGCTTCGCGCCGTGAGCGGGTTGCGCAATATCCCGGTGGAATCGGCGAGCAGACGAATTATTCGGACGCTACGGTCGGTCAGCGTCCAATCATCTATTCGGGTGCGCATTGTCCGGCAGAGCCTTCCGACCAGGTCGCTGCGCCGAGTCGCGGGCAGGACGGCGGCCTCGGGGTGTCTCACCGTTGAGCTCCTTCGATGTGTGGGTCGGGCACCCTGCGAAACGTCGTCACGCGTAGAGGTGTTCGATCATTTCCGCGTAGTTGGCGTTGATGGGCTTGCGCCGTAGCTTCATGGTCGGGGTGAGAACGTCGCTGCCCGGCTCCCAGAAGTCGGGGACGATCGCGAACTTCTTGATCTGTTCGACGCGGGAGAGTTTGGCGTTGGCCAGTTCGACCGCGGCTTCGACTGCTGCGCGGATTCCCGGATCCTTCGCCAGGGTCGCGGGATCGGCTGCGACACCCGTCTTTTCGGCGTAAATCGCGGCAGCATCAGGATCCAGTGCGATCAGTGCGACATTGTATTTTCGGTTGTCGCCGATCGCGATGGCTTGGCCGATCAGCGGCGAGAAGGCCTTGATCCAGCTTTCGATATTGCCCGGCGACATGTTCTTGCCGGCCGCGTTGATGATGAGTTCCTTCTTGCGGTCCACGATGGTCAGATAGCCGTCCGCGTCGATGGCGCCGACGTCGCCGGTCGCCACCCAGCCGTCCGCGTCGATCGTTTCCGCGGTCTTCTCGGGCTGATTGAGATAGCCCTTCATCACGAACGGTCCGCGAGCCAGGATTTCGCCATCCTCGGCGATACGGAGCTCGCAACCGCGCACGGGACGGCCGACCGTGCCGGGGCGCAGATTGTCGGGGGTATTGAGCGTGACGACCCCGGAAAGTTCCGACATACCCCAGGTGTCGCCGACCGGAATCCCGAGACCGTTGAAGTAGCGCAGCACATCCGGCGAGATGGGCGCAGCCGCGGACACCGCCAGCGTCAGACCGTCCAGCCCCAGGGCCGAGCGCAGCTTCGCCAGCACGAGGCGATCCGCGAGTTGGTGTTGCAGTCGCAACGCCAGGCCGGTGGACTTGCCGTCCAGGCGCGCATCGGATGTCTCACGGCCGACCTCGACGGCCCACTTCGCCGGTGCCGCTTTGATTCCGGTGGCCTCACCCAGTTTGGCCTCGACCGCCGCCTTCAGTTTCTGCCACACCTGCGGGACTCCGCCGAACACCGTGGGGTGGGTGTCCGCCAGTGCGGCGGCGAAGTCCTTGCGGTCGGCGACCGTGGTGATCTGATTGCCGTAGACCTCGATCGTGTAGAGCGCGGTCCACCGGTCGGCGATATGCGCACTGGGCAGATAGGAGACAATCCGGCCGTTGTGGTCGATACGCAGTAGTTCGTCGAACGCGTCGATCAGCGCGAGCACATTCGCATGGGTCAGCTGAACGCCTTTAGGATTGCCCGTGGTGCCGGAGGTGTAGATCAGGGTCAGCACGTCATCGGGCCGCACAGCCTGCCAAGCCGCGGTGAAGTCGAATGCCGGGTCGGTCATCGCGATAGCGGCGTCCAGGCTGATGGTCCCCGCGAGTTCGGCGTCGATACAGACGACATGCTCGACCGCGGTGCCCGGTATCGCGGCCAGCAGGCGATCGGCGAATTGGCTCTCGCACAACACGACTCGTGCCCCGGAATCGGACAGCAGGTAGTTGATCTGCTCTACCGCCGAGGTGTTGTAGATGGAGAACGGGGTGCCGCCGAGGTGTTGGACGGCGACGTCGATCGGGTAGAACTCCGGCCGATTGGCCATCATCAACGCGACCCGGTCGCCGTGTCCGACACCGAGGGCACTGAGCGCACCCGCGAGTTCGCGGACCCGTTCACCCCACTCGCGGAAGGTGAGGGTCGTGGCACCGCCGACCGTGCGGATCGCCACGGCATCCGGGCGGCGGCGGGCGATGGTTGCTTGGAACGCCGCGCACATGGTGGTGGCCTCGGCTGCGAAAGTCTTTGTCATCGGCGGAAACTCCGTCTACTTCAGGCCGAGTCGGCGCGGCACGCCACTGGCATCGAACAGGCGCACCGTGCGGGCGATCAGGGCGCTTTTGAAGGGGGTGTAGGGAAACCAGATCAGTACGTTGAGCCGGTGCAGTGAGACCCTCGGCGTCGTAATCGACTGGGGGCGGCAGTATTTGAGCACTCCCTCGGCACCACCGTGGCGTCCGCCGATCCCGGATTCCTTCCACCCGTGCATCGGCAGTGGGAAGCAGAGCAAATGCGCTTGCACATCATTGACGTCCACCGCACCGACCTGTAGCTGTGCGGCGACCTGCTCACCCGCGCGCCGATCCCGGGTCCAGACGCTGGCAGAGAGCCCGTATGGGCTGTCATTCGCCAGCCGGATGGCCTCATCGAGGTTGTCGTAGGCCATGACCGGCAGTACCGGGCCGAAGGTTTCCTCCCGCATCACCACCATGCTGTGGTCGACATCGACGAGAACGGTGGGCGCGACCAGCGTTCCGTCTCCGGTCGGTATCCCACCGGTCCGGGCGTGGGCTCCGGCGTCGAGGGCTTGCGCGAGTTGGGATTCCACGATCGCGCGCTGGGCCTGTGTGGTGAGGGGCCCGATATCGGTCGCTGGTCCGCCGGTCGTGTCCACGGTGAGCTGCTCGACCTCGGCGGTGAGCAGCCGAACGAACTCCTCGTGCACCGAGGAGTGCACGTAGACACGCTCGACGGCGGTGCACATCTGTCCCGCGTTGGCCAGTCCGCCCCAGACAATGCCTTTGGCCGCGAAGGCCAGATCCGCATCGGGCAGCACGATCGCGGGATCCTTGCCACCGAGTTCGAGGCCACACGGGATCAGTCGCGTACCCGCCCGCGCGGCAATCTGCCGTCCGGTCCGGGTGGAACCGGTGAACTGGACATAGTCGACCGCGTCGACGACCGCCGCACCTGCGGCCGCCGCACCGGTAGCCGCGGCGAACACCGTCGGCGCGCCGATCTCCGCCCATCCGACGGCCAGCTCCTGTATGGCCAGCGGCGTGAACTCCGACGGTTTCACGATCACGGCGGCACCGGCCAGCAGTGCGGGCACCAGATCCAGCGTGGCTTGCGCGAGCGGGAAGTTCCACGGGGTGATGACACCGACGACCGGATACGGGTGGTAGGTCACGCTCAGTCGCTTGAGCGCGGTCAACGGACCGTGCGGCCACGGGCGACGCGCACGCTGAAATCGTTCGGCATTGCGCACGTAGTAGGTCATATGGTCCACGGCGATCGCCACTTCGAGCAACGCCTCACCGATCGGCTTGCCGGACTCGCGGCGGATCACCTCGGCCACGCCGTTAGTGTTGTCCACCAGCCAATCTCGCAGACGGCCCAGCCAACGTGCGCGACCGGCCGCGCCCAGCCCCTCCCAGGCGGTTTGTGCCAGCCGCAGCTCGCCCACCATGCGCGCGATGTCCTCGGCCTGGTCGGGAACGGTGGCGAACAGGGCCCCGTCGGCGGGATCCAGGATGTCGATATCGGTCACGAGCGGACACCCCTACGGCATTCACGAGCGGCGGTAGCCAGGATCAATCGAAAGCCCGCACCGAGCGCGACGGCTCCGAGCGCTGTCGCGGCTTTGCCGATGACAGGCGTGCTGACCTGGAAGAAGATCGTCCACACCACGAGGGTGCGATCGCCCTCTGGCCGCAGCTCGATGGTGCCGCCGCGGTGCGGCAACGACGGCTTGCTCCGGCGCACGACATAACCGATCCGCGACGGCGGGGTGAACTCGGTAATCTCCTCGGAGAACAGCACTCCCGCGGCCGATACCTCACGACGCAGCCCGACACCCCTCGGGTCGGGTGCACCGGGGCTGGTCGATATCGCGCGAAAGATCCCGGGCACCCGCGCATAGTTCGTGACCTCGGCAAGCCAGTCGAACACCACCTCGATCGGCGCATCAATGGTGCGCTGTATCGCGAATGCCATTATGCGGTGCCCTCCGCCGCGTCTTCCCGCGCGCGTGCCTGCGCCACCAGCTGCCGGAACTTCGGCAGCCGGGCCAGCGCGGCATCACCCAATGGGCCCGATATCCCGCGCAGCCAATCCAGTGGCAACCACGGTGCGGGAGCGACGATCCACGACTTTCGGCGTTCGACCCCGCGCAGCAATTCCGCGGCGGCGCGCTCGGGGCTGATGCGCTTGGTGAGCGCACCGGGAAACAGCGCCTCGAGCTGCTCGGTCAGCGGGTCGCCGTCGAAGCTGCCGTGCACCAAATCGGTGTCGACGAATCCGAAATGCGCTGTGGTGACGGCGATTCCCTCGGTGGCGAGTTCGACGTGCAGGGTCCGGCCCAGGGCTTCCACACCGGCTTTGCTCACCGCGTACGGTGCGCAGAACGCCCCGTTGAGGTACGAGTACACCGAGGCGACCAGCACGATCTGCCCTGAAGTGGCCCGCAGATGCGGTAGACCGGCTTGAACGGTATTCCAGGCCCCGCGCAGATTGATCCCGATCACCCGATCGAATTCCGCTGTGCTGGTGCCGGATACGGTGACCATTTTCGGCGCCACCCCCGCATTCGCGAACACGACGTCGAGACCACCGAGCGCCACGGCAGCCGCATCGATGGCCGCACGGAGCTGGTCGGCGTCCGTCACATCGGCGACGAAGGCGCAGGCCGCCGGGCCGAGCTGTTCGGCGGCCTGCTTCACGGCGAGATCGTCGCGGTCCAGCAATGCCACGCGCGCACCACGTTCGATGGCATCGCGAGCGGTGGCGAAGCCGATGCCGCGGGCGGCGCCGGTGATCACAATCCGCTTGCCGGACAATGTCTTTCGCTGCGTCATCGGGAGACCGCCCTGCCGTGTTCGTAGTTGTCGAAGTTCACCGTGTCGGTCGCTCGTGCGTAGGCGAGATGAGAGCCCGGCCAGACGGCGGTCACCTTGCCGTCCTCGGTGTGGTACCAACCCGGACAGCCGGTGGTGAATACCGTGCCGGCGAGCTTGCCCTGTAGGTCTGCGTTGAATTCGTCCTGCGCGTCCTGGCGAAGGTCGAGCCAGCCGCCCTGCCCGGCGATCCGCTGCAACGCGAGCCGCACATAGCGGGCTTGTTTCTCCAGCAGGTAGATGACAGTGTTGGTCAGCGAACCGGTATTCGGGCCGTACATCATGAACAGGTTCGGGTATCCGGCCACCGAAATACCCAGGTACGCTTCGGGTCCGCGCTTCCACTCGGCGTGTAGGTCGCGGCCGTCTCGGCCGATGATATCGATCGGCGCCAGGTATTCGCTGGCGGTGAATCCGGTGCACCACACGATGACATCGACCTCGACGTGCGAACCGTCGGTCAGCACCAGGCCCGTCTCGGTCACTCGCTCGACACCCTCGGTGTGCAGTGACACGTGGTCGCGATCCAACGTCGGGTACCACTTGTTGGACACCAGGACTCGATTGCAGCCGAAGCGGTAGTCCGGCCGCACCTTCGAACGTAGCTCCGGATCGCGGATCTCACGAAACATTTTGAACCGCAGCCACTTCTCGAAGCCGAGCTGCAGCGGATACGCCTTGCGAGAGATGAGCGGGGCACGCGACTCGTACCAGATCCACTCGATATTGTGCTGCAGGCGAGCCAGGCCGGGGATCGTCCCGAGTAGGCGACGCAACACCGGATTCGTGCGGTGATCCCATTTATTGCCGATCCAGTACGCCGAGCGCTGCACCACATGCAGCTCGCCGACTTGGTCCGCGATCGCGGGCACAATCTGCACGGCACTCGCGCCGCTGCCGACCACCGCGACCTTCTTGCCCACCAGATCGACGCCATGAATCCACTCCGCAGAGTGGAACTGGATTCCCGAGAACTCCTCGCGCCCTTCGACATCGGGAATCTTGGGCCGGGACAGCTGGCCCGTCGCGCAGATCAGTGCGTCGAACCGGTGCGTTTCACCACCGGCCAGCCGGACCTGCCACTGTCCCGCGTCCTCATCGAACGACGCGGCGATGACCTCCGTGCCGAATCGAATCTTGGGTGTCACCCCATATTTATCGGCGGTGCGGACCAGGTAGTCGTGGATCTCGGGTTGCGACCCGAATCGGCGCGACCAGTCGGACTCGAGCTCGAAGGAGAACGAGTAGATGGGCGAGGGCACATCGCAGGCCGCACCCGGATACGAATTGGCCCGCCACACACCCCCGACAGAGTCGCCGCGCTCGAACACGATGTAATCACCGAGGCCGTTGCGGTCCAGTTCCATCGCGGCGGCGAGGCCACCGAAGCCGGCACCGATAATGCCGACCCGGGGTATCGAAGACTTCATGCTGGGCAGAGTAAGAATCAGGACGCGGTGACGTCGTTGTCACATCAGGGCGTATCTTTGACATTCGCGGACACAATAGTGCCGGGAGTCACAGGCGAGGAGTCGCGGAGTATGCCCGCATGGGATCACCCCCGTGGCCCCGCGGCCGCGCGAATACTGGTCGAACTGGGAGTAGATCATGGCAGGACCGCAACCGAATGCCTGGTCGGATCGGGATTGTCGCCCGCCGACCTGATCGATCCGGACACCCAGGTCGAGGCTGGTCAAGAGTTGACGATCGCCCGCAATCTGTTGTGCCGCCTCGGTGATGTTCCCGGCCTCGGCGCGGACGCCGGAAGCCGCTATACCTATGGTGCGCTGGGCATCTGGGGCTACGCCATCCTGTCCAGCCCTAGCGTGCGCGAAATGATCCGGCTCGGCGTCCGCTACGCCGAACTGTCCTTCGCCTTCATCAAACCGATGGTCGAGCCCGGCGAGGAATACTCCGCGGTGGTTTTCGACGATGCCGAGATCCCGCCTGATGTGTGCGCCTTCTTCGTCGAACGCGAGCTCACCAAAATCGCCACCCTGCTCCCGGTCATCGTCGGCCCCCGGCGCGGGGTTCGAATAGAGACCTCTTTCACCGGCGCCCGCGCGAGCGCCCTACGCCAACGGATCGGCGCCATACCGCTCACCACCGGCACCCACCGCCATGCCATCGTCTTCGACACCGCCATCCTGGATGCCCCTCTCCCCCAGTCGGATTCAGTCGTCGCCCGCGCACTCGAACAACAATGCGACCAATTACTGACCCTGCGGCACCAACGCCGCGGCACCGCAGGCCACGTCCGCTCCCTGATCCTGGCCGAACTCGACACCTCACCCAGCATGGAAACCATCGCGGCCCGCCTGCACCTCGATGAGCGCACCCTGCGCCGCCGCCTCGCCGCCGAGAGCACCACCTTCCGCGAACTCATCGACGAAATCCGCGCCACCCTCGCCGATGATCTACTCACCATCGACGGCATCACCCTCGGCGAGATCGCCGGACGCCTCGGCTACCACGACGCAGCCTCCTTCAGCCGCGCCTACCGCCGCTGGACCGGACACACTCCCCGCCAGCTTCACCGCGCCATCCCCTGACGGGAAAGCACGTGCGCCTCGAGCCGGTCACGCACCATCGAGCTCTGTACCGGACACGGGCTGAACCCTCACCGGACGGAGAAATCCGTGGACCATTTGTGGACCAGAGACGATACGACCCAGCAGATTGTGGGCCACCCGTGGACCACCCGTTCTGCCCGTAACACCCGTGACCAGCGGGTATGCTCGCTATGCGCGCGGGAACAACGAGCGTTCCGTGCGTGAAATGTCCTTATCGGGTACCTACTTTTGACTGGGGGTCAGTGGTCGCAGGTTCAAATCCTGTCAGCCCGACAGAAAACCCCTTCCGACCTTGGTCGGAAGGGGTTCTTCATTTCCCGACCACCCGAAGAGCGGGACCAGAACGGGACCGCAAGTGCTCGGAGAACTTATCGCCAGCGGCTCCGATCGCGGTGTGATCGGGATGCAGATACTTCTCGGTGGTTCGACTGTCGGCGTGACCGGCGATCCGCTGAAGCAGGTGCAAGCTGCCCCGGCATCGGCCATCCACGTCAGTCATCTCCAAAGTGTGGCAAGACGAGCCGGATTCCGCCAGCCGGCGTTCGAGTACTCCCGACAGGTCTCAGTGCCCTCAGAAGATCTCGGCTATCAGGAAGGCTGGATCTTCGCTCGATCGAGGGCTCGGTGCATGACGCTCGCAACGTGGAGCCATTCGACAATCTCGTCTCGGTCGAAGTCGGGGTCGGCCGGCCTATGGGCACGAGGGTTACGTCCAGCACGGAACAACGCCATACCGAGGAACATGTACCCCTCTTGCTCACTGATCTCCGTCTGCGTGACGCCGTCGTTGAGGGCAATCAGCCTCTTTCGCCCTAGTGTCTCTCCGACAAGAACGGCCCCGTCTTGGTCGACGACACCGCTCAGTTGGCGAAGGCGGGCTCCAATGCTCTTACATGCTTCCTCAAGCGCGTCGTCGCCGTGGCCGTTCCTCAGCCGAGAAATGGCACCAGCCTTGATGGCTGGATGAAGATGCTGTCACGGGGCAGTAGCTCGTCCGGAGATGGCCTCGAACGTAGGGATGCCGAGCTCGGTTCCTGTCGCCGTCGCCTGAGCGTGGCGTCTATCTGGGCGATTGGTCTTGACGCCGCCGTAGCTGACTTGGAGACCCTCCACTTCGCCGAGCCAGCCTTCGCGTTTGGCTTCGATGATGCGTGCCGACAGCCAGCTGTCGGGCGTACCACGTCGTCTGACTCCCTGACCGCGTGCCGGTCGAACAATCTGCGACGCCGAACGACCGGTGACCAAACATCACCGGTCGCAGGCGTTTCCGCTCGAATCAGCTTTGGAAGGGGTACCGGCGGTCCAGGTCCAAATTCAGCTCGAGGACATTCACGCGCGGTTCGCCGAGGAAACCGAGCGTGCGTCCCTTGGTGTGCGCCGCGACAACTTCACGCACCTGGTCGGGGTTGATGCGGCGGGCTTGGGCGATTCGGTCCACCTGGATGGCGGCGTATTCCGGGGAGATGTGCGGATCCAGTCCGCTGCCGCTGGCAGTGACTGCGTCGGCAGGCACGGCCGGATCCGCGGGAGCATCACCGTAGATGGGGATGATGCGGCCGGTCGAGAAGTCCTCGCCGTCGTTGCAGACGACTGACATGCCCTTGTAGATGGCAAGGAACGGCTCTTTGGTCACCGAGCAGAATTCGTTGACGCTGACGACCTTGGTGGGATGATCCACCTCACCATCGGCCGCGCGCGGGCCTAGTACCGAAAGTACTGCGCCGACACCGCCTTTGGTGCAGAACGGACGGGCTCCGTCGACCCCTTCGCGGTCGGCGACTTCCATGCTGCGGCTGCACACGGTGGTCAGCAGACTGGCCTTGATTTCCGGTTTGCCGTCGTCGTCGGTGCCCATGCTGTCCACGATGTCTTCGGGACCGAGGTTGGACGCCGAGGTGGACAGTGGGTCGTAGCCGTCCCCGGCAGCCGACGCACGGCTCTGGAAATACTGCGGCAGCGCTTTCCCGTCGGCATCGGTGAAGGACTGCCCGATCAGGCTGGAGCCCACCACCTTTCCGTCGACTTCCACCAGTGACCCGTTCGCCTTCTCGTGCAGGCCGGGGATCTGACCGATCGCGAAAACCGCCAGCGGATAAACGATTCCGGTGATCGCGGTCAGCACCAGTAGCGCACGCAGTGCGGCCAGGTGCTGGCGAATCCAGGTTGACATGCGCATTTCAGGACATCCCAGGGAGGTGTTGGACTACGAGGTCGATGAACTTGATACCGATGAACGGCGCGATGATGCCGCCCAGCCCGTAGATGGTCAGGTTGCGGCTCAACAGTTTCGAGGCGTTCGACGGCGTGTACTTCACACCGCGCAGCGCCAGCGGAATCAGCGCGATGATGACCAGCGCGTTGAAGATGACCGCGGACAAAATCGCCGACTGCGGGCTCGCCAGCCGCATGACGTTGAGCACGCCCAAGCCCGGGAACAACGCCACGAACAGCGCGGGAATGATCGCGAAGTACTTGGCGATGTCGTTGGCGATGGAGAACGTGGTCAGCGCACCGCGGGTGATGAGCAGCTGCTTGCCGATCTCCACGATCTCGATCAACTTGGTCGGATCCGAATCCAGATCGACCATGTTGCCGGCCTCTTTGGCGGCCGAGGTGCCGGTATTCATAGCCACGCCGACGTCGGCCTGCGCCAGTGCAGGCGCGTCGTTGGTGCCGTCGCCGGTCATCGCGACCAGCCGCCCGCCGTCCTGCTCTTTCTTGATCAGCGCCAGCTTGTCTTCAGGGGTGGCCTCGGCGAGGAAATCGTCGACACCGGCCTCCTCGGCGATCGCTTTCGCTGTCATGGGGTTGTCGCCGGTGATCATCACAGTGCGGATACCCATGCGGCGCATCTCGTCGAAACGCTCACGCATGCCCTGCTTTACGACATCCTTGAGATGGATGACGCCCAGGACCCGGGCAGTACCGTCGTGGAACTCCCCCACGACCAGTGGTGTGCCGCCGGAGGCGGAGATCCCGTCCACGATCTCGCCGATCTCGGCCGGAACGTTGCCGCCCTGGGCCCGCACCCACTCGGTGACCGCGCTAGCTGCCCCCTTGCGCAGCTGGCGCCCGTCGGCCAAGTCGACACCCGACATCCTGGTTTGCGCGGTGAACTCCACCCAGTTCGCGCCGAGTAGCTCGCCGGGGGTGCGCTCGCGCTTGTTGAATACCTGTTTGGCGTAGACGACGATCGAGCGTCCCTCGGGCGTCTCGTCGGCCAGGCTGGACAGCTGCGCGGCATCGGCCACTTCGTCGTCCAGCACGCCGGGCACCGGAACGAACTGCGAGGCTTGACGATTACCGAGGGTGATGGTGCCGGTCTTGTCGAGCAGCAGCGTGTTCACATCACCCGCGGCTTCGACCGCACGCCCGGACATGGCCAGCACATTGCGCTGCACCAGCCGGTCCATGCCCGCGATGCCGATGGCCGAGAGCAGCGCGCCGATGGTGGTGGGGATCAGGCAGACCAGCAGCGAGACGAGCACGATGCCGGTGATGCCGTACTGATCGAGTGCCGAAGTATCCGCAACGCCAGGGTTGTTCGCTTTGGAGAAAATCGCCATCGGCTGCAGAGTGGCCACAGCGAACACGAAGATGATCGTCAGCGCGGCGAGCAGGATGTTGAGCGCGATCTCGTTCGGCGTCTTCTGCCGCGATGCGCCTTCGACGAGCGCGATCATCTTGTCGATGAAGCTGGCGCCGGGTTCCTGGGTGATCTGCACGACGATCCGGTCCGAGAGCACGGTGGTGCCGCCGGTGACCGCGGAACGGTCACCGCCGGATTCCCGGATCACCGGGGCGGATTCACCGGTGATAGCCGATTCGTCCACCGACGCAATGCCTTCGACGACATCGCCGTCACCGGGGATGATCTGGCCGGCTTCGACCACTACGAAGTCGCCGCGCTGAAGGTCGGGTGCACCGACCTTCTCCTCGATGATCCGCGCACCGGGTGACCAGTTGACCAGCCGCCGGGCCACGGTATCGGTCTTGGCTTTGCGCAACGTGTCGGCCTGTGCCTTGCCGCGCCCCTCCGCGACTGCCTCGGCCAGGTTGGCGAAGACCACGGTGAGCCACAGCCACACCACGATCGCCCACGCGAAGAACGAGGGATCCATCAGGGCGAGCACGGTCGACCAGACCGCGCCGATCTCGACGATGAGCATCACCGGATTGCGCCACATGATGCGCGGATCGAGTTTGCGCACCGCGTCCGGAACCGACTTCAGCAGCTGTTTCGGATCGAAGACCCCGCTTCGCGGGCCTTTGCGTTTCGGTGCTGCGGCCTGGGTGGCGACTGCAGGCATTTCTACTGTGGGACTGGACATTTCAGTGGATTCCCTCGGCGAGCGGCCCGAGCGCGAGCGCGGGCAGGAAGGTGAGCGCGACCAGGATGAACGTGACCCCGACGACCATGCCGACGAACTGCGGCCGGTGCGTGGGCAGCGTGCCGATCGACTCCGGAGTGTGACCCTGCTGGGCCAGCGAACCGGCCAGAGCGAGCACGAAGATCATGGGCAGGAACCGGCCGAACACCATGGCCAACCCGAGCGCGGTGTTGAACCACTCGGTATTGCCCGTGAGCCCGGCGAAAGCCGAACCGTTGTTGTTCGCGGCGGAAGTGAAGGCGTACAACACTTCCGAGAGCCCGTGCGGTCCGCTGTTCAGCATCGACGCCCGCTGTCCGGGCAGCGCCATCGCGAGCGCGGTTCCCACCAGCACGATCAGCGGACTGATCAAGAAGTAGGTCGCTGCGAGTTTGATTTCGCGCGGGGTGATCTTCTTGCCCAAGTACTCCGGGGTGCGCCCGACCATCAGGCCCGCCACGAACACCGTAATCACAGCGAGGATCAACATGCCGTAAAGCCCCGAACCCACACCGCCGGGAGCGATTTCGCCGAGTTGCATGTTGAACATCAGCATCATGCCGCCGAGGCTGGTGTAGGAGTCGTGGAAGGAGTCGACCGCGCCGGTCGAGGTGAGTGTGGTCGCGGCTCCGAAGACCGCCGAGTTACCCACGCCGAAACGGGTTTCCACGCCTTCGGTCGCCGCACCGATCGCGGTCGGGACGGTGCCGTGGCTGCGCAGCTGGAAGAACATGGTCAGCGAGGTGCTGATGATCGCGATGGTGCTCATCACGGACACGATCGCGAAGCCCTGCTTCTTGCTGCCGACCATCCGCCCGAAGGTGCGCGGCAGCGAGAAGGCGATCACCAGCAGCAGGAAGATTTCGAGCCAGTTGGTCCAGGTGTTCGGATTTTCGAATGGGTGCGCGGAGTTCACGTTGTAGAAGCCGCCGCCGTTGGTGCCCAGTTCCTTGATGACTTCCTGGCTGGCGACCGGCCCGCCGGGCAGAGTCTGCGTGCCACCGGTGATGGTCTCCACGACCTGGTCGTTCAGCATGAAGTTCTGCACCGCACCGCCCGCGACCAGCACGACGGCCGCGACGAAGGAGATCGGGAGCAGGATCCGGATGGTACCCCTCACCAGGTCCACCCAGAAGTTGCCGAGATCGCCGGTGTGCCGGCGCGCGAAGCCGCGGACCAGCGCTATCGCCACCGCCATGCCGACGGCCGCGGAGACGAAGTTCTGCACGGCGAGACCGGCCATCTGGACCAGATGTCCCAGGGTGGATTCACCGCTGTAGTTCTGCCAGTTCGTGTTGGTCACGAAGCTGACCGCGGTGTTCCAGGCCAGGGCCGGGGTGAGCTCGGTGGCCGGATCGTTCAGATGCAGCGGCAGCTTGCCCTGCACCAGTTGGAAGAAGAACAGGAACAGGATGCCCACTGCCGAGAACGCGAGCACGCTGCGGGCGTAGACGCCCCAGGTCATCTCCACGCCGGGCTGCGCACCCACGAGCTTGTAGATGATCTTCTCGAAGCGGGAATGCTTGGTGCTGTTGTAGACCCGGTACATGTAGTCGCCCAGCGGCACATGCACCAGGGCGAGCGCGAGGATCAGGGAGACGAGGAAAACGATCCCTGCGGTTGTCGTGTTCACCTAGAACCTCTCGGGGAAGAGCAGCGCCGCGACCATGTACACCGCGACACCGACGGCCAGAATCAGACCGATCAGATTCGCGATCACAGCTTCTCCACCCCGCGCTGGATCAATCCCAGCAGCGCGAAAATCGCCACGGTGAGGACCGTGAACACCACGACAGACATGAATTCCTAACCTCCATTCGCACCTCCGGGTGTGGGGTGCGCCAAGGTGAGTGAAGCTCCCGAACCGCGTGGAACCGAGGATTCTTACGAGTCTTTAGCGCTGTGGTCCCCCGCATTTACGTTTCGTTGACACGCACCGGCGGGCTGTTGAAAGGATGCCGTCAAAGAAGCCGACGGAAGCGTCAACACACCGTAAAGATCCTGATGATGCCGTTCCGTGCAGGTAAGAAGTGAGTGCCGGACTGCGTCAGTGCGCTCGGCCTTCGGATGTGAAAGGTTTTGCCATGTCGGCTGTCGCGGTGATCGTGATTGTTGGGTTCTTCTGTGGCCTGCTGGCCTTGCGGGTGATCGGTGCCCGCATGGACCAAGCAGATGCGTCAGCGCGGCGGCAGCCGGCTACCGTCGGTCGCGCGATTCTGAACCGGTGAAACGCGGCCAGCTGCGCATTTACCTCGGCGCGGCTCCCGGAGTCGGTAAGACCTACGCGATGCTCGGAGAGGCACATCGCCGGATCGAACGGGGCGCGGATGTGGTGGCCGCGGTAGTCGAAACGCACGGCCGCCACAAGACAGCCGAGGCACTCGAGGGTATCGAGCGGATACCACCGAAGATGCTCGTCTATCGCGGCACCGAATTGCCCGAACTCGACGTCGAGGCGGTACTCGCGCGGCGACCCGATGTGGTGCTGGTGGACGAACTGGCGCACACCAACACTCCCGGCAGCACCAACGAAAAGCGCTGGCAAGATATCGAAGTCCTGCTCGAGGCCGGCCTCGATGTGATCTCCACGGTGAACGTGCAGCATCTGGAGTCCCTCAACGATGTGGTCGAGCAGATCACCGGCATCCAGCAGAAGGAGACGGTGCCGGACGCGGTGGTACGCGGCGCCGAACAGGTCGAACTGGTCGATATCACACCGGAAGCGTTGCGGCGCAGGATGTCCCACGGCAACGTCTACAAGGCCGAGAAGGTCGACGCCGCACTGCGCAACTACTTCCGGCCCGGAAACCTCACCGCCCTGCGGGAATTGGCGCTGCTGTGGCTGGCCGACCAGGTCGACGCCGCATTGGCAAAATACCGGGCGGACCACAAGATCACCGAACTGTGGGAGGCCCGCGAACGCGTAGTCGTCGCCGTCACCGGCGGCCCGGAATCGGAGACGGTGGTGCGCCGCGCCAGCCGCATCGCCACCAAGTCGAGCGCCGATCTGGTCCTGCTGCACGTAGTCCGCGGCGACGGCTTGGCCGGGGTATCCACCGAGCGACTGAACCGGCTGCGCGAGCTGGCAGCCAGTCTGAACGCGAGCCTGCACACCGTCACCGGGTCCGATGTACCTACCGCGCTACTGGAATTCGCCCGCGAGGTGAACGCCACCCAGCTGGTCCTCGGCACGTCTCGACGCTCCCGCTGGGCGCGCATGCTCGACGAGGGCATCGGATCCACCGTCGTGCAGCGATCGGGGAAGATCGACGTGCACATGGTGACCCACGAACACGCCAACGTGGGCAAGCGCCGGCGCGCCTGGCAACCGCGGCAATCGGTCCTCGCCTGGGTCGCAGCTGTCGCGGTGCCTGCCACCATCACTGCCCTCGGCGTGCTGCTGATCGAGCAACACCTCGAGCTCGGCGGGCTGAGCGCAGTGTTCTTCATCGGTGTGCTCGCCGTCGCCCTGTTGGGTGGCATCGTGCCGGCGGCGTGCTCGGCGCTGCTGTCCGGCGCGCTGCTGAACTGGTTCTTCACCCCACCGCGTCACAGCTTCGCGGTGGCCGAACCGGACAACTTCGTCACCGTTGTCGTGCTGCTCATCGTGGCGGTCGCGGTGGCCGCTCTGGTGGACACCTCGGCGATGCGAACTCGACAGGCCCGCAAGGCTTCTCGCCAGGCCGAGCTGCTCACGATGTTCGCGGGCGCGGTATTGCAGGGTGCGGATCTTCCACATCTGCTCGAACAGGTCCGCGAAGCCTACGGTCAGCGCGCGGTAAGCCTGCTCTGTGGTGAGAAGGTGATCGCCACTGTCGGAGAGGACCCGCCGCAACGACCCTCCGACGCCGAGACCACGGTCGAAGCGAGGGACGCCTCGAGTCAGTTGCTGCTGGCCGGGCGTGCCATCGAATCCGGAGACCGGCCCGTGCTCGGCGCCGTTGCCAATCAAGCTGCCGGACTGGTGCGCCAAGCCCGGTTGTCCGAAGAAGCAGGAGCGGCGGCGGCACTACTCGAAGCCGACCGGCTGCGGCGAGCGCTGCTCTCGGCCGTCAGCCATGATCTGCGCACCCCGCTTGCCGGGGCGAAGGCCGCGGTATCGAGCCTGCGCAGCGACGACATCGAGTTCTCCACCGAAGACACCGCCGAATTGCTGGAAACCATCGAGGAATCCGTCGATCAGCTGACCGCACTGGTCGGCAACCTCCTCGACTCCTCCCGCCTCGCCGTCGGGGTGGTGACGCCGCAGCTGCGCCGGGTATATCTGGATGAGGTCGTGCACCGGGCGCTGGTGAGTGTGGGGATGGGTGCGCGCGGGTTGCGGCGCGCCGCGATGAACCGAGTACAGGTCGAAGTCGGCGAGATCTCGGTGCAGGCCGACGCCGGACTGCTCGAACGAGTCCTGGCCAACCTGCTCGACAACGCGCTACGGCATTCCCCACGTGATGCACCGGTACGGGTCACCGCCGACGCGAAGGGGCAACGGGTGTCGATCGCGGTCGCCGACACCGGGCCCGGCATCGCCAAGGGTGCAGAAGATCAACTGTTCGAACCCTTCCAACGTCTCGGCGACCGCGACAACACCAGTGGCGTCGGGCTCGGCCTGGCGGTGGTGCGGGGCTTCGTGGAGGCGATGGACGGCACCGTGCAGGCCGAACAAACACCGGGCGGCGGCCTCACCATGTTGGTGGATCTGCCGACGGGTGCCGCGCCGGACTCGGCGGCGACCGCCCGGCCCGAACTCACCACGGCCGAGGCCCGACGCCCAGCCAACGATCCGATGGACCCGCAATGACGAAAGTGGATGACCGTGCTGACCCCGAAAAGGGCGCCCTCGCCACCAAAGTGCTGGTCGTGGACGATGAGCCCCAGATCGTGCGTGCCCTGCGGATCAACCTGTCGGTACGCGGCTACGAGGTGCTCACCGCGGGTACCGGCGCCGCGGCGTTGCGCATCGCCGCCGACAAACAACCCGACGTAGTGATCCTCGACCTCGGGCTGCCTGACATCGACGGCATCGAGGTACTCGCCGGGCTCCGGGGCTGGACCTCGACTCCGGTGATCGTGTTGTCGGCCCGCACCGACTCGGTTGACAAGGTCGCAGCGCTGGATGCGGGCGCAGATGACTATGTGACCAAACCTTTCGGCATGGACGAGCTGCTGGCCCGGCTCCGCGCCGCGATCCGTCGCGGCGCGGCCGAGGCCGGGACACACGAGCCCGTGATCGAAACCGAGACCTTCACCGTCGACCTCGCCCTGAAGAAAGTCACGAAAAACGGTGCGAGCGTACATCTGACACCCACCGAGTGGGGCATGCTCGAAATGCTGGTCCGCAATCGCGGCAAGCTCGTCGGGCGCAAGGAACTGCTGCGCGAGGTGTGGGGCCCGGCGCATTCAACCGAAACCCATTACCTACGTGTCTATTTGGCCCAGCTGCGGCGCAAACTCGAAGATGATCCCGCCAAGCCGCGGCATCTGATTACCGAGCCGGGCATGGGCTACCGCTTCCAGCAGTGAGTCAGAACCCCGATGCCCGGCGGCCGAGCGGCGCCGGGAGCCACGGAGACGTGAGTACCAGCGGGCACTATCAGCGGCGTATTACGGGATAACGGTCAGTCGGTACCACGGCCGCCGTGCGGCGTGCCTCATCATGCGTAGTCGGAGCAGGCACGTCCCACCGCGCCGCGCCGCTTTCGCCCCGGGCGGTTGACGAACTGTGAACGTCGGCAAGGCCGACCGATCGTGATTCGGTCGTTGTGTGAGTACAGCGAGCGGGCCCAGGTGCGGTGTAGCACCCCAGGTCGGTTTCATGTTGGCTCAAATCCCCTTTCAGCTCAGGCTTTTGGCCTCGGTTGCGGCTCGCGCCGCTCAGGTTCCGGCTCGGGCTCGGGCTCGGGCTCGGGCTCGGGCTCGGGCTCGGGCTCGGGCTCCGGCTCGGGCTCCGGCTCGGGCTCGGGTTCCGGCTCCGGCTCGGGTTCCGGCTCGGGCTCGGGCTCGGGTTCCGGCTCGGGGTCGGGGTCCGGTTCCGGCTCGGGGTCGGGGTCGGGGTCCGGTTCCGGTTCCGGTTCCGGCTCCGGCTCGGGCTCGGGCTCGGGCTCCGGCTCCGGGTCGGGCTCCGGCTCCGGCTCCGGCTCGGGCTCCGGCTCGGGTTCAGGCTTTGGCTCCGGTTCGGGCCTCGGCTCCGTCGGTTTCGGTTTCGGCCGATGTTCCGGTTCCGGCTGGGGGTGGGGCTCCGGGCGCGGATCGGGCGCCGGCTGGGGTTCGCTCGAGTGGCGCGGTGCCCAAACGGACTCGTTCGGCGGGGAGGCAGCCTCGTATTCCGGTATCGGCGAGACACCGAAATACCTTGGTGTGTACGGAATTTTTGAAGTCGTGTCAGCAAGACCCCGGCCTGCGGGCTCACCCTCAGATGCGCCATGGGAATCAGGCACCTGTTCCGGCGCGGCTGTCTGCGCAGGTTCGATCGCCATCCCGGTGTCTAGCCGCGGTACATCCGGATTGCCGATCTGGTTGAGATCGGCCCGCAAAGCCTGGCGCAGGCCCAGGAATTCGTTGATCTGATGCTGCAGTTGCCTGCGCTCGACGGCGAACTCGCCGGGGCGCAGCCCGGCGCCCTCGAGCGCGGCGATTCTCTCCGCGAAACCGTCTACCGCATGCGCCAGGGCCGCATCGCCCGCCTGCCGCATCTGCTCGGGAGTCATGCCATCTGGATTGACACCCAACTGCCGCAACCCATTCCGAACCGAATCACCGACGCTGCCACGACTGCCACCCTCGCCGGGCGATCCAGCCTGGTTTGGACCGGCTGCTGTGGTGCTGGGGCGATGCTCGGGTAGGCCTGGACGCGATTCGACCGGGATTGGGCGGGTTTCGCTGGTCCCGGTCCTCGGCGCCGACTGCGCGGCGCCGGGGCTGGCCTGAGTGCGTGCCTCGCCCGCGGGTAGGCGGCTGTCGTTGGTCGCGGCGGCTCGGACGCCACCAGCGTCGCCGGTCCGGGCCTCCGGGGTGGGCGTGCCACCGTCCACACCGGCGAGTGGTTGCGGCCGACTGCCGTCGCCGACAGTCGGCGCGGGTGCCTGCCCCTGCGTGGCTGGTGAGTTCTGGTCAAGTGAGCGCTCTTTCACGTCTGCTGTTCCGTCCCCGCGGGTACTCCCCGGAGACTGTTCGGACGCCTGCTGCGCCGGCTCCGGCGATTGCTCGGACGGTCCGTGCTCGCTTGCCAACGGATTAACACTCTCCCCTGCCGCAGGGGCGGCCGAAGTGGCCGACTGTGGCTGGGCGGGCGGCTGCGCGGTGACCTCGCGTGGCATAGCAGCGTCCGCTCCGTCACCTGAGACAGGCGCAGGAGTTTCCCTGTGCCCTGCCACAATCCCGGCATCGGCCTGCGAAGCGTCGGACCCGTTCGTGGCTGCCGGGTGCGGTGTTCCAGCGCGACCATCGACCCCCTCGCCCCGGCTATTGCCCGCACCATTACTAGAGATATCTCCTGCGGGGGTCCGCAGACCGGCGGTAGGTGACTCATTGCCACGAACTCCGCTCTGGATTCCGCTGGAAGCGTCCGTCGAGGTGCCGCCGCGGGCAGCGCTGCCCGAGTTCGGCGGTGCCCCAATCGGATTGCCGCCACTGCTGGTCGTCGAGGTACCGGGCTGAGTCCCCACCGAAGCCCCATTGCGGGGCGCGACGGCGGGTGCGCTGCCGTCACCACGGAAGTCCGCCGGACGGGCCGCGTCGAAACCGCCTGCGCTGGGGCGTGTTCCGGATACGGAATGGCGGAAGCCCTTGCTGCCGCCGGTCAACGCACCGTATGCCCCGCCGCTGGCGAGTAGACGGGGATCCCAGGTCCACCCGTTTTCGATCCCGCCGACGCCCCATGCGCCCAGCGCACCGGCCATCCCCGATCCCGCTCCAACCATCGCGCCCTTCAATCCATCGCCCCAACGTCCGCCTGGCAGCGTGACTTTCGCCGCCCCCTTCGCCAGCAGGCCACCGGCGGGCCCACCCACCGCACCCGCTGCGGCGGCGGTGTAGGCGGTGGTTCCGACGCGCTTCCAGTCGATGTCGTCGCGGCTGCCCGCACCGACCTGATAAGCCTGGATGGCGAGATCTTGACCGGCGCCGAGCACGGTACTGAAAGCCACATGTTTGGCCAGGAACTTGGTCAGCGCGGCGATACCGGTTTTGGCGGCGAACCCGGCGATAGCACTGACTGCTCGCTGACCGAGCAGGCGCACCGCAACCCGGGTCAACGCGATCGCCGCTGCCTCGACCAACGGCGCGGTAGGCGGAAACGCCCATGCCGCAACGATTTCGAAGGCCAGCATGGCCAGCGAACTGATGACCAGAATTTTCGTGTACTCGATTTCGGTGGCCAGCGCGTCGGCGGATTCGGCCACCAGATCCATCACCTCGGCCAGACGCTCCAGCGACTGCGGGCCGTGGTCGAGTTCGTCGAGGCGTGCGGTGATGGCCTCGATACCCGCGCCCCAGGGGTATGCCTCCAGGGTCGCTTTGCGGGCCGCGGCAAGTTCGGGCAGAAGTTGGCGGATGTCGGCGGCGGCTTTACGCCAATCCTCGGCGATCGCCCACACTTTGTCTTCGTCGCCGTCGGGCCAGTCCGAGCCGGCGAGCCAGCCGAGCCACTCGAGCTCGCCGGGAATGGTGATCGACACCCCGTTACCGGAGATTCTGCGCGGAGAACCGGTCTGTACTCGCGAGCAGCTTCGCGGCCTCGTACTGCCCGTCGGAATACGAGTCCAGGGTCGTGGCGGTGTTGCCGATCCCCTCGGTCAGGTTTTCCCACGCAGCCAGATATCCCTGCGGACCGTCGGCGAAGGTGCTGCCGTAGCCGTCGCCACCCCAGGCCGCCCCCTTCGCGGCCAGTGCGTGCTCCAACGTGCGCAGAATCTCATTCATCTGATCCCGCAGATCGCCCATTTTGCCTGCGGCACTGCGCAATTGCCCCGGGGTCACCCCGACCTTCAGCGTCACCGACATCCCTTTCACCACGAGTCGGTGTCAGACGATGACATGGCACCGGATTCCGTTGCCAGACATGGGAGTTCGAATTTGCGACTCATTGACACCCGGCTGCCGCAGCCGCAACCTCGAACGCAAGTCCGAATCCGCTGGTCTCGAGGGCGCAGGCCGAGCCGGCGTCATCGGCGATTGTTGACAGATCCTTGACGGGTCTCGCACTCCGGCTGCCGAGTCGCATGGCCGCCCGCATCAGCGCAGCGACCGCTAGGAATTCGTCAATACGGTCGCGCGGATCTTGCCTGCCGGAATGCCATCAGCTTGGATCACTGACATGACCGCAGCTTCCGGACCCCGTGCCTGCCGCACGGAATCCGGCAGTGCCGCATATCGTCTGGCAGTGCCGTCTGCGCTGGAGCTGGTGGGTTTCGGGAGCGAGGACGAGCCGCCGAGTCGCGGCTGAGCAGTCCCGGTCATTTTCGCGCTGGTGCGTGAATTCAATTGATACTTCGCGGCTTTCCTCCGCGAATACCTTCGCGCGCAGTCGGCGTCCTCGATCGGAGAGCCGCGCGCGCCCACACCCGATGGGAGAATCATGTCCACATTCTCGTCCGATGCCAGGACCGTAGTAGTTACCGGCGGCGACGAGCGTCTCGGTTACGCGGCGGCATTGCGCCTGGCGGTGGACGGCGCCAATGTCATCGTGCACGCTCAGACCGAAGCCGAGGCCGACGAGGCGATCGGCCGCCTGGTCCACGACGGCGCGCTCCGGGCTCGGCTGTGCCCGGTATACGCCGACTTCCGCAAACTGGCCGAGGTTGATGAACTCGGCAGACTACTCGCGACCATCCCCCGCCTGGACGCCCTGATCAACGCCGCGTCCAGCCCGGCTACGCAGCGCAAGAACCACACCGAGGACGGCCACGAATTGACCTTCCAGGTCAACTATCTCGCACCCCAGCGGCTGACCATGGCGCTCGCGAAAAAGATCGCCGCCGCGCAGGGCCGGATCGTCAACGTGACCTCGCGGCTGCATCTGTCCGGCAATGTCGACTACTCGGATCTGGATCGCAGCCGCGGTATCTACACCCCGCTGGCGGTGTACGCACAGTCGAAACTGGCGCTGACCATGTTCGGCCGCAGCCTCGCCGAAACCGGCCCGGCCGGACTCACCGTGGTGAACGTGGACCCAGCCGATTTCGAAATCGATATGCCGGACAACCGCATCCACCGCGAGGCTCCACTGGATGGCCCGGCGGCATTGCTGACCGTCCTCAGTGCGCCGGAGACGGTGGTTGTGAACGGCGGCTACTACGAGGGTCCCGAGCCAGCTAAATCAGCTGCCCTGGTGCGCAATTCGCGGACGCGCGCGCGGCTGGCGACGTGGACCAACCAACTCACCCTGGCCGCCTGAACCGGAACGGAGAACGAGGAAGGTGGCGACGCCGCGGACCCGTCCCGGGATCCGCGGCGTCATCGTCTGGTCATTCCACAGGCACGCGCAGATGACACACCACAGTGTCGGGCTGTCGCCGCAGCTGCTTCTCGAGTTCCTGGCTGCGGTGGCTGGGCAGCACCCGTTGCCAACCACCTGGCGGGTCGAGCTCGGCGATCACCACGACTTTGCGCCGGCCCGGAAAAGTTTCGCGGACATAGCGTGCGACTGGTCCGCCGACGGTGGCGTCACTGTCTTCCAGCAACACCAGCCGAACATCGGGATGCCAAGCCTCCCAAGCTTTCGTGAATGCCTTCGCCGGCCCGCCGTCGAGACAGACGTGCACCGCGACGACGTCGCGTCCGATCGACATCGCCGCCGACAGCGCCTGGCAGCTCAGCTCCGAGACCTCCGAAACCGGAACCACGACCAGCGCCGCCGCACCCGGCTGCGGACGGGCAGGCATGCCGGGACGCGAATCATCCACCGCGCGACGGGATTCCCCGATCCGATGATAGGCGCGCCGCACCCGTTCCATAGCCACCACCAGGGTCGGCAAGATGACGACGACCAGCCAGGCGCCCTCGGTGAACTTCATCGCTGCGGTGATGATCGCGGCGGCAAAGGTCAGTGTCGTGCCGAAAGCGTTGAGGGCGAGCCGCCACCGCCAGCCGGGGCCGCGAGTACGCAGCCAGTGCCGGACCATCCCGGCCTGCGCGATGGTGAAACCGACGAACACGCCGATCGCGAACAACGGCACCAGCGCATTCATCTCGCCATTCGCCCCGATCAGCAACACACCCGCACTGACACCGAGCGTCAGCACACCGTACCGATACACCTGCCGGCGAGAGCTCACCGCGAATCGGTGCGGCAGGCAATTGTCGTCCGCCAGAATTCTTGTCAGCGTGGGCAATCCACCGTAGGAAGTGTTCGCAGCCAACGCGAGCAACACGACGGTGGCGAATTGCACTATGTAGTAACCGATTCCGTCGCCGAGCGCGGCCGAGGTGAGCTGTGACAGGACAGTGGTGCCCTCGATCGGATGCACCTGGAACTTCTCGATCAACACCGCCAGCCCGACCAGCATGACACCCAGCAGCGCGCCCAGCGCCACCTCGGCACCCTGTGCGCGGCGCACCCGCGGCGCCCGGAAACTGGGTACCGCGTTGGCAATCGCCTCGACGCCGGTCAGTGCGGCGCATCCACTCGAGAATGCTTTCAACAGCAGCAGCACACCGACGGTCTGCAAATCCGCGGGCACCGCAGCGGACCCGGTGACGGTGACCGCGGGGGTGCCTCGGACCAGTCCCGCCACGATCACCAGCATGATACCGGCGACGAACACTACCGTCGGAGCCATGAACGCCCGCGCACTCTCGGTGATGCCCAACATGTTCAGCGCGGTGATGCCCACCAGCACCGCGAGGCAGATCTCCACCGTGTATCCGTGCAACACCGGGAACGCCGAAGTGAGCGCCGCGATACCAGCCGCGATCGACACCGCCACATTGAGCACATAATCGACGATCAGCGACGCCGCCGCGGTGAGACTGGTACGCCTGCCCAGGTAAGCCTTGGCCACCGCGTAGGCGCCGCCACCGTCCGGGAACGCCGCGATCACCTGCCGATAGGACGCGACCAGCACCGCGAGCAACGCGGCGATCGCGAGCGTCACCGGCACCGTGAGCCCCAACCCCGCACCACCTGCGGCGGCCAGCACCAGCACAATGGCCTCCGGCCCATAGGACACAGACGCCATCGCATCGAGAGAGAGTCCGGCCAGACCGGTCGGCACGGTCAAGCCGCGCTTCTTCGGTTCGGTCTTCGCGGACGACAACAAATCGGTCATCTGCGCGAGTCTCAGCGCTCCACCCGCCACACACCAGAGGGCTTAACGCAATGCTGACGGCCGGGGACCGGTGATGTCGGTCATATCCATACCGTCCCGAGTTGCTGTGATCACCCCAGTAGATCCAGTGGCGGTATATGACGATGGTCTACGCGACGGTGACCCGACTACTCCTCGCTCAGTTCATCGAGGAGGTCGGCGGCGTCGCGATTGCCCGCAGCGGCGAACTGACGCAGTTTGCCGACATCGTTGCGCTCTGAGGCGAGTTGAACGAGTTCGTCTGTCGCATCCTGGTTGCCGGCGGAGGCCAGTCGCCGCAGTTCGGCTTCGTCACCACGCTCAGACGCAAGCTGGACAAGCATCAGTATCGCCTGCAGCGGCTCGCTTGCGCAGCTCGATCAACTCTGCATCGGTCATGACTGCAACGGTAGCCCGTCGATCGCAGCGAACAGGTAACCGGTTGCAGCGCAATGCATCGACATGCATTAGCGGGCATCGTCGTTGCAATCGATGATTGCAGGGTTGATCAGCTCAAACGATTCGAATCCGGGAGCATCGCCGTTGACCGGTATTTCGACTCGGCTCTAACGTTCGGGTCCAGCAGCCGGACAACATCATTCGGTGAGCTACGTCTCCGGTAGGAGAGATCACCTGCGCGCCAAGGGCATCACCATACACCTGTCGGGAGGCCGACCTTCGGCGTCCACGAGGACGCCGCGGCGACATCATGATCGGTCGCGCGTGACTGTGGATTCCAGCGAAGGAAGTGAAATTCTTATGAATACCAAGCTCGATCAACCGGCGGTCGCGGCGACTGCGATACGCAAGGCGTATCGCGACCACGTGGTGCTGGGCGGTATCGACCTCGACATCGCCGCGGGATCTATCTTCGCGTTGCTCGGCCCGAACGGCGCCGGCAAGACCACCATGGTGCAGATCCTGTCGACGCTCATCCGCGCCGACGCCGGAGAAATGCGGGTCGCTGGCCACGATGTGGTCCGGAATCCGGACGCGGTCCGTGCCGCGATCGGGGTTACCGGCCAGTTCTCGGCGGTGGACAGCTTCCTCACCGGCGAGGAGAACCTGCTGTTGATGGCCGACCTGAACCGCCTGCCCCGCAAACAACGGCGGCAGTGTGCAGCTGATCTGCTGGCGCGGTTCGATCTGATCGACGCGGCCCGCAAGCCCGCGGCGACGTATTCCGGCGGGATGCGCCGCCGCCTGGACCTCGCGATGACTCTGGTCGGCCGGCCCCGCGTGATCTTTCTCGACGAGCCGACCACCGGGCTGGACCCGCGCAGCAGGCGGACCATGTGGGAGATCATCCGCGGTCTGGTGACCGACGAAGGCGTCACGATCTTCCTCACCACCCAGTACCTCGAAGAGGCCGACCGGCTCGCCGACCGGATCGCGGTCCTGTACCAGGGGAAACTGGTCGCGGAGGGCTCCCCGGAGGAGCTCAAACGACAGGTCGGCGGAGGCCACATCACCCTGCGGTTCGCCGACCCACGCGATTACGACCACGCGGCCCAGATGCTGGGCGTGGCGTCCCGCAGCGATGACGCATGCACCCTCCAGATCCCCAGCCAGGGCGATGTCCGGTCGTTGCGCGCGCTGCTGGATCGGCTCGACCACGCCTCGCTCACAGTGGACCAACTCCAAGTCCACACCCCCGACCTCGATGACGTCTTCTTCGCTCTGACGGGCAACCCAGTCACCGAACAGGAGCCCGCCCGATGAGTACCGTTTCCAGTATTGTTTCCAACGCCTTTGCCGACTCGGCCACCATGTTGCGCCGCCAGTTGCGGCACATGCTGCGTTATCCGACGCTCATCCTGACCGCGGCCGGGGTCCCGGTGGTCTTCCTGCTGCTGTTCGTCTACGTTCTCGGCGGCATCCTCGGCACCGGCCTCGGCGGGCCGTCGGGCGGCCGGGACGCCTACGTGAACTACGTCGTCCCCGGCGTCATCCTGATGACGGTGGCGACCGCGGCCCAGGGCACTGCGATCTCGGTAGCGATCGACATGACCGAGGGCATCGTCGCTCGGTTCCGCACCATGGCCATTGCCCGCGTCTCGGTGCTCACCGGTCATGTGTTGGGCAGCCTGCTCCAGACCCTGCTGAGTATCGCTGCCGTCATCGGGGTCGCACTGCTGGTGGGATTCGAGCCGACCGCGGACTTCGGCGAATGGCTCGGCGCGGTCAGTGTTCTCGTGATGATCATCCTCGCACTCACCTGGCTGTCGGTCGCACTGGCCATGGTCGCCAAGAGCGTCGCCGCCGCGAGCAACATGCTGACGCCGCTGATGGTCCTGCCCATGATGGGCAGTGGGTTCGTTCCCACCGACTCGATGCCGGCCGGGCTCAGATGGTTCGCCGAGTACCAGCCGTTCACCCCGTTCATCGAGACCTTGCGCGGGTTGCTGATGGGCACCCCGATCGGCCACAGCGCGATCCTCGCCATCGCCTGGTGCGCCGTCATCACCCTGGGCGGCTACCTGTGGGCCAAGAAGCTCTACAACCGTGAACCCACCCAGTGAGAACCTCATTCAGCGTGAGCGGTTAGCGGCATGGAGCGCGCCACACCTGGCCCGTCCCGCAAGCCGCCCGCGCCAAGCCAGCGTTCGGCGGAGCGGATGATGTCGGTACTGATTTGTTCGAGGAACTGGGCCGCTGCCGCAAGCCGGGCGCCGGCGGGATGATCGGGGCCGAAGGCGTGCGCGCCGCGCAGCGTGGCCGCGGCGATCCGCTGGTTGGCGCGGGCGCTGGCCACGACGGTGCGCAAGCCCGCGTCCGCGTCGATGAAATACCGTTGGCGCCTGGTGTTTTCGTCGCTACCGCGCAGCAGCATGCCCTGCTCTTCCAGCAGTCCGACCGCGTGTGAGATGGTGGCCGCGCTGACCTGGAGCTGACCGGCGAGTTCGGCGGCGGTGCGACTGCCGGTCTCGGCGGTGTACAGGCAGGCCATCACACCTGCGGCGGTGCGTGGTACGCCGGTCGCGATGAGGGCCGCGGTGAGGTCGCTGGCGATCGCGGCCGCGACTTCGGGTCCTGGACCGGCGTTATCGATGATCGGTGCCGCCTCGGCGGGGCGTGGTTTGCGCCGGGCGCGCTGGGTCGCGGCGAGTTGCGCCAGGTCCGCGCGGTAGCGGCCCGGGCCGCCGTTGCGCGCGATCTCGCGGCTGATCGTCGAGGTCGGGCGGCCAAGCCGGCGGGCGATTTCGGCGTGATCCAGACAGTGCGCCAAACCGCTGGCGATCTGCTGCCGGTCGGTCCTGGTCAATCTGCGTCCTGGCACCGGGCCAGTATGTAGCCCCATCGCCGATCGTTGCAATGCCCCTGCTCCTTTGTGCATTAATCGGCACTGTCGTTGCAACGGCAAATAGCGCCACTAACTGCCGATATGCGCCGGATACCACCCGAGCTCGATTGAGTTGATCTTTCGATTGATCCTAAGGTTCGGACCAGCCCAGGAGGTGGGCGAATCACTGGAAGGAGCTCGCCGATGCGAGCACGAGGCATCACCTACGACACCGGCTGCACTCCGAGCGGGCGCAGCACGCGGTCGTTCTTCGACCCGGATGCGGCGCGCGCGGAACTGCGCATCATTGCCGAGGAACTGCACTGCGATGCCGTGCGCATCACCGGCGGCGACCCTGAACGCCTGACCGTCGCGGCACAGCACGCCGTCGATGCCGGGCTCGAGGTCTGGTTCTCACCATTCCCCTGTGAACTGACCCACGAGCAGCTGCTGCCGTATTTCGAAGACTGCGCCGAACGCGCCGAAGCGGTAGGGGCGGAGGTATTCGTCGCCGGTTGCGAACTGAGTCTGTTCGGCTCCGGCTTCTTGCCCGGTCCGGACACCTTGGCCAGGATCGAAACCTTCACCAGCGGCGATCCAACGGTGCTGGCCGGCCTGTCCGACGCCAACGCCCGGATCAACTCCGCACTGGCCGATGCCGCGGCCACGGTGCGAAAGCGCTTCCGCGGCAAGCTCACCTACGCCGCAGGCCTTTGGGAAGACATCGACTGGACACCGTTCGACATCATCGGTATCGACGCCTACGGCGACCCCGGCCACCCCGCATACCGCCAGGGCCTGCAAGCCCTATGCGCGGCCGGCAAGCCGATCGCAGTGACCGAGGTCGGCTGCTGCACCTACCGCGGCGCCGCCGAACTCAGCGGATTCGGCTGGGACATCATCGATTACGACACCGACCCGCCCCGCACCAAGGGCGACTACCGCCGCGATGAGGACGAACAGGTCCGCTATATGCGCGAACTCTTCGACTTCTTCGAGGCCGAGTCGGTCGACACCGCGTTCTGGCACACCTTCGCCAGCTTCCACCTCCCACACCATCCGAACCCGCAATATGACACCGACCTGGCCTCCTTCGGCGTCTGCAAGGTCATGCCCGACCATTCCCTCGCGCCCAAGCACGCCTATCAAGCCCTGGCCGACATCTGCGGTCGATCGACCGCAAAGGGTTGATGGCATTCGGTCACCGGAATCAACTGTCGGTCACAGCCAATGGTTGCGCCTGAAGGCCAGGAACAGGCCGGTGCAGATGGTCACCATCACCAGCAGGACTGCCGGGTATCCCCAGGGTTGTTTGAGTTCGGGCATGTGGTCGAAGTTCATGCCGTAAATCCCGGCGATCATCGTCGGAACCGCGGCGAGGGCGACCAGGGAGGAGATCTTGCGCATGTCGGTACTCTGCTGGACGGCGATCTTGGCCAACGCGGCGCTGATCAAGGTGGTCAGTGCCTCATCGAAGTCGCTGATGCGTTCGGCGACTTTGGTGTGGTGGTCGGCGACATCGCGAATGTAGCGGCGAACCTCCTTGGGCAGCGGCACACCCGGCTTGCCCAGCAGTTGCAGCGGGACCGCCAGCGGGGTGACCGCGCGACGCAGTTCGACGATCTCGCGTTTGAGGTGATAGATCGGGGCGATGGCCACGAAACGCCCCGGAGTGAAAACCTCCTCCTCCATCGCATCGATGTCGAGCTCCACCGATTCGCCGACTTCGAGGTAGGAATCGACCACATAGTCGGCGATCCCATGCAGCACCGCACCCGGACCCAGGCGGAGCCGATCGGGATCGGCCTCGAGCTCCTGGCGGACACCGGCCAGGCCGGAGTGTTCGCCGTGCCGTACCGCGATGATGAACTCCGGTGCGGTGAACAGCAGGATTTCGCCGGTCTCCACGATCTCGCTGACACTGTGCAGTTCGTGCTCGACGTAGGCGACCGTGCGCATCACCAACACCAGGGTGTCGTCGTAGCGTTCGAGTTTCGGCCGCTGATTCGCCTTGACCGCATCCTCGGCCGCCAGCGCGTGCAGCCCGAAAGTTCTCGCGATCTCGGTCATTTGCTTCTCGTCGGGGTCATGCAGTCCCACCCACACGAAACCCGTTCCGCGCGAACGCACCTCCGCCAGTGCGTCGGCAGGAGTGAGCAGACCGGGCAGCCGGAATCCGTCGACATAGACCGCACAATCCACGATCACCCGCCCATGGCCGGGCACACGCGTCAATGCCGCATCCGGCTGGCCAGGATCCCGAAACGACTGACGGGGCGTTAAAGCTGACACCGAACGATGCTACGTGGCCCGGCCAGTGGCAGCGCTTCCCTCACCGCGCGGCGGAAGGCATCGGCGCGGTGATCGTGGTGAAGTACTGCGCGGCGGCGGCGATGGCTATCGGCGCGGTGATGAACAATTGCCCCGCGATCGTCCCCAGCGCGCCGACAGCGGCGACCCCGCCGAGACAGCCGATCGCGGCCGCCGGGATGAACGGCCCGAACATGCCGACGATAGTCGCGGCTGCCACGGTGGCGCCGGCGAGTCCACCGAGCACACAGCCGACGGCGGCGCCGCCGAGTCCGCCGATCAGGGCGCCGATACTGACACCGAGTCCGATTGTGCTGGCCATTCGCGCCCAGGCGGCCTGTTCGCGTTCGTAGGGTGTCCGGAACGGCGCCGTGTCCTCGAACGGCAGGGCGACCGGCTGGTACACCGCGTGTGCTGGATCCAAGCGCGGGGTCAGGGTGGCGGTGCGGTCAGTGATCTCGGCGGCGATCGGAAAGACGAAATCGTCCACGCGGAAGGACAATTCGGTTCCCGCCAGCACGGTACCGTCGGCGGCCTTGATCGTCAGCACGCCGTCCGCGGCGGTCAGCGTCCCGGAGTCGACGGTGATGGTGGTGGAGTTGGTATCGGCGGTGGCGGTGTAGCCGACCGGCGCCGAGGCGTCGGGTGCGGCTTGCGCGGTAGCCGCGCCGATGCCGACGGTCGCGGTGATCAGCGCGGCGGCGATCGTGGTGGCGGGGGCGAGTGCGGACACAGCAGTGGTTCCTCTGGCTAGGCGTGAGATGTGTTGGAGGTATGACTAATTGGTGGTGCGGGAAGCCGCGGTCAGCCGAGACAGGACCTGACGGCCTCGGACAGGCTCGCCGCTCGCGGGTCGTCTGGGCGCAGGTTCCAGAGGTTCGTGACGTAGCCGAAGCCGACACCGGCATCGGGGTCCGCGAAGCCGACCGATCCGCCGGAGCCCGGATGGCCGAAGGACCCTGGCCCGACCATCGGATACGGCGGGCAGGCCCGCCAGAAGCCGAGCGACATATTGAAGGAGCGGTCGGCCGGGAGGTTCAGCTCCGGCGGCAGCCCGTGCAAGCGCGTCTTGTCGGTCTGAACGACGGTGGCCCGCTGGACAGTTGACGGGTCGAGCAGTCGAACGCCGTCGACATCGCTGACCGTGGCGGCATACATCCGGGCCACCGATCGTGCGTCCGCGATCATGTTCGCGGCAGGGAACTCTGCCGCGTTCCAGGCGCGCGTGGTGTAGTACGCGGTCGCGGGGTCCGCTGCGTTGTCCAAGGCTCCGCCGAGTGAGCCTGCGCGGGCTTCGACCGAGTTCGGACCCCACCCGGACTTGATCCAGGCGTTGACCGTGTCCGCGTCGAGCCCGGTCGCCTGCACCAGCCCGGCGATCAGTTCCTCCAGACTGAACGGAGCGGCGTATTCGACCAGTGCCAGTCGGTGCTCTTCACGCTCGGGCAACCCGATCCACGCGCTGAGCCCGAGCGGGGTAGCCACCTCGTCGGCGAAGAATCTGCCGAGCGACTTGCCGGAGATTCGACGTACGACTTCGCCGACCAGATGACCGAAAGTGACGCTGTGATAAAGGTGTTCGGTGCCCGGCTGCCACAGTGGCGGCTGCGCTTCGAGTGCCTTGATGACCGGGTCCCATGCGCACGCTTGCGCGAATGTCAGGGGTCCGTCGATGAGCGGCAGACCGGCTTGGTGGGACAGCAACCAGCGCACTGGAATCCGCTCTTTGCCGGCAGCGCCGAACTCGGGCCAGTATCGGACGACCGGGGCGTCCAGGTCCAGCTCACCGCGTTGTGCCAGCAGGTGGGCACAGATCGCGGTAGCGCCTTTCGACGTCGATGCCACTCGGACAGTAGTGTTCTCAACCCACGGTCGGTTCGCGGCGCGATCGGCGAGGCCGTCCCACAGGTCGACGACACGGCGGCCGCCCACATAGACGCAGCACGCTGCGCCGATCTCGCCGGGGTTTCGGTTGAAGTTCGCGCGGAACGCGTCAGCAACCTTTCCCCAGCCTTCCTCGACACCGCCCCGATTGTCACCACGGCTCCCGGAGTCGTTGCCGCAGCCGGCGAGACTTGTGAAGCCGGCTAACGCTCCGACACTCAGTGCGCCTTTGAACAGGGTTCTGCGCCCAAAGCTTCCATGCCCGGGTCCCCCGCTGGTTGTGCGTTCCATACTGTCGTCCTATCTAGAGATCCGAAACCTGAATCCGGCAGCCGTGGTGGTCGACGTAGCCGTGATCGGTTCTGGCACAGCGAATTCGGGTGGATGGCCTTGACGGTCGCGGGCATGCCCATTAACCACCTCCCTACTACTCAGTGACGCTTCAAGCTTTCTCGCCGCAGCCGAGTGGGACGGATCCCGTCAAACAGCGTCGAGGGCAGCAGTGATCTTGCGGGTCATCTCGGCCAGAATTGGGCTGGCCCCACCCGGGTGGGTGCCGGCGGCTGCTTCGATGGCGACGAGGACGGTGCCGCGGAAGTTGTCGGCCTCGAACGAGTCGAGCTTCTTCAGCAGACCCATGGCGGCAGTCAGGGCCGGCAGTACGTGATCGGCGAGTTCGGCTACAGACTTACCGTCCAGCTTGATGTCCTTCGACTTCGCCGCGAGCACGTGCCCGACCAGCCCGGTAGCGGAGGACAAGGCGATGGAACCGTTCACGGCCACCTTGCCGGGCTTGCCGGTGGCATCAGCGGCGGCCATCAGCGACACCGCCCCGTAGGCGGCGTTGCGCAGAGTGGCCTTGTCATGGTCGGTCAGGGTGATGGTCTCGGGAGAGGTGCTGCTCTGTGTCATGCCGAGAACTATCTGCGTCTGGCCTGACACCGCCCTGACACGAAGCTGACACGGCCCGCGACGCCGTGTTCGGCCTGTTCACAGCGGGGAACGGGACGCTAGCGCACGGCTGTGCTGTCACCGCAAGCAAATGTGCGGTGGCAGCAGCATCCGGTGGGATCAATCGGGTCGCCCAGATCCGTAGCCGGGGAACTCCGGCCATCTTTCGGTGACGGCGGCCACGATCTTCGCCTGGGTCTCGGACAACCACGTGATGGTCGCGGTCTCGCTCGAACTACCCGCGTAGCCCACAGGATCCACAGCCCGCCCTTCGACCCACGTCCGGCGCACTCGAGCGGTATCGGAGATGACCGCGAGCGGGTTGCCGTCGACAAGGACAAGGTCAGCTCGTTTCCCCGCGCCAAGGACCCCGCGATCCTCGAGACCGAACAGACGCGAGGGTATCGAGGTCGCCGCGCGCAGGGCATCGACGGGTTTCATGCCGGCGGCCACCAGATATGCGAGCTCACGGTGCAAGCTGGCGCCGAAGATCAGACCGGGGTTCGGAGTGTCTGTGCCGGCGAGGACCGCACAGCCGCGGCGCGCGAGTTCGAAGACATTGGCCGAAGCCGCAACCGAATCCGGACGAGTGGGCGGCATCCACCCGCGGGCCTGGTCGTCGAGTACCTCGCGCCAAGCCGCGGTCAGGCGGGCATCGAGCAGTGCGTCTTCGCGCAGCGGCATCACACCCGCGGGCGCGAAGCCGTCGACAATCGACAAAGTAGCGATGACGGCGAGCCCGGCCGCGGCCACTTCGTCCAGCTGGCCCTCGCTCATAGGAACGAACGGCACATGCGCGAGCATGTCGACCCCACACCGAGCAACTACGACCGCTCCCCCGGCACTCGTGACATGGGCGACGACCGGCAGCCCCGCCTCGTGAGCGCAGGTAACCAGTGCCTGGATTGTGGCCTCATCCAGAGTGGGCAGATCCAGCATCGATCCCCGCCCCTCGTCATAGAACACTTTCAGATGCGTCGCGCCCTCAGCTATCCGCCCAGCCACGAACGGCCCTGCATCGCAGGGCCCTGTCACATACGGGAAGGGCGCGTACACCATTGTGGGATGCCCACCCGGAGCCGTCGCACCGATGCTCGACGTGACGAAGTCCGCGCGCGCCGGCCCGCCTACGGTCAGCACCGTATCGCGCTCAGCCGCAATAACATCCGGCTTGCTGAACTGGTCGATCAGCGTCGTCACCCCGAACTGAGCGCCGAGCACAGTGCACTCCGGCGCCAGGTGCACGTGTGCGTCTAGCAGGCCCGGCAGCAACGTCGCACCCGCACCATCGACGATCTCATCACCGAGCCTGATCAGTTCCGCCCCACCGATCGCCACGACAACACCCCGATCCACACGCAGGTGCGTCTCGGTGCGGACGGTCATGCCATCGAAGATGCGGTCGGCCGTGATCACAAAGGGGTGGAGCTGGCTCACACCACCGAACGCTAGAAATTGACGTAGCGAGAAAGTCAAGCTGACTATCAAGAGCCAGTGCCCAGTTGAAGCTCACTGCGTTCGGTTGGCGCACTGCCCTTTCGAGGTGAAGGGTGCAGTAGGCGTTCGAGGCGGTACTGGGCCACCTTGGATACTTCCCGCACCGCGGGTCGGCAACTATCGGGTCGTAATGCCAACGACCACGGTCGTCGACTCGCGCGACGCGACGCGACGACGCTCAGTTCAGCGCGACGATGGTCAGCGTGTTATCGGGCTGGGCGGGCACCAGAAGATTCTTGCCGGCGGCATCGACGGCAATTCCGGCCGGCCCACGCAGGGCGGCCGGCAACGACACCTTCGAGACTTCCGTGCCATCCGGGCGATAAACCCGCACCGTGCCCGGCTGGTCAGGGCCTACCCAGTCCGAGACGGCGATATTGCCGTTGGGCAGCACGAGAACTCCATCCAGCAGACCACGGACGCTGCCGACCTTCTTCGACGTGACGGTCCCGGCGCCCAGTTCCAATCGGTACAGGTCGCCGCCTTCGGACTGCGACCCGGACGCCCCGACATAGGCCACGCGGTGAGCCTGGTCGACAGCAATACCCTTCGCGCCCGGGATCTGGGTGGCAAGCACATCGAATCTGTTGTCCTCGGTGTGCAATTGGTAGACCGTGCCGCTTACGGAATCGGTCACGAGAAGCGTTTTGTCATCGAGGGCAGCGATTCCGGACAATCGCGCGGGAGCCGCACCGCCGACCGGCGCGTCGAAGACTCGGGCATAGGTGCGCGGATCGAACCCGACCACACGGTCGGTGTCGGCCACGTAGAGAGTCCCGTTCACATACGCCATCCCCGACGGTGAAGTCAGCGGCGGTTCGCCCGCCCGCGGCACAGCGGTGCGGTTGGTGACCGTTCCCGCGTCGCTGAGCACAGACAGAAATCCCGCGCCTTCAGGAACCGCAGGATTCAGCCCGAGGTTCGAGACAAACCACGTGTTGTCCACCACCACGACACTGCGCGGGGCGGCGAAACCCTGCACCGACCCGGGCGCCGCGACGAAGGCAGTCTTCGTCGGCTGACCCGAGACAGTCGTGGAGGGGCCCGACACAGGAACAGTGACGATCACTGTCGCCGGAGACGACGGGGCCGCCGAGGGCGAATCACTGTCGCCGGAGCACGCCGCCGGAGCGACCGCCAACGCTGCGACCCATGCGACAGCCAACACTCGCCTTGCGGATTTCCGGATCACAACGCGCACAGACACACGATCCCTTCGTTGCTCATCACAGCTCGGCTACCCCGGTCGCACAACCTAATCGCTGCGAACTCCAGCCGGGTGAAGATCGTGAAATCGCCTCCGGAAGAACAGGCCTCAGGTGCTCGGGTCCGCGCTGAGTCGGTAGCATCACTCGCCTCACGGTCCAAAAAGGGCGCTGATGAGTCGAGTTGGCGTGCCTTGATGCCGCCATCTGATCAATCGGAGGCCACGTTGTCGACGATCGCCCGTGGCGTAGGACCCGACAAGACGAGCGTGGCGGCCCGCCAGCTAGAACAGGTAGCTGCCATCGAGCGATCTGACCCGACCCGAGATCAGAAGCCACCGGCATATCCTAATCCGGACTCCCGCGATACATCCCGGCTCGTTTGCGTTTCGCGTGGGGCGACGTCAATTGCCCGAGGGACGCCGGATCCGGCGTTCGCGGCCGTGACTCCGTCGTGGAGATGTGCCGCGATGATCGCCTCGTGCGCGGCGGCGACCTTGCTCGGGGCTTTCGGTCAGCGCGAGGCGAAGAGTTCTTCCTTGTGACACGGACGCGGCGCTGGACAGGTTGGACAGGTTGGCGGGACGTCGTCGGATGTGTCTCGCCAGTGGCGAATGTCGCCTCGGCTGGTTATGGCAGTTAGGGATACTCTGCGCAGGTCAGACGCTTTTATTCGATCGACGAAGGAGCGCGCCAGTGATCATCTCGAGGACCTGTTCGAGTATCGCCATGCTGTCCGCCGCAGCAGCATTAGTGGTGCCGTCAGCTACGGCGAATGCTGACGATCGATACCAGTATCGATGCGAAATGGTGACCGCAACAGAGAGCGGCACGGTGCAGGAGCAGCGTTCCGGTTCAGCCACCGTATATGGCAAGAAAGAGAAGGTGGACTACTCGGTAACTATCCCCACCTACACTCTTCTCGCCACAGGTTGCAAGCCATCTAATGATTCAACCCCTGCCAGCGGCAAGGTTGGGATGGCGTCATTCTTCAGCAAGAATGCTGAAACTATCTGGAAAGATGAAACGAAAACGGAATACAAGCAAATGTTCGGCACAACTTGCAATGACGTGGATGCGGGCGAGGGAGATGGCAATGTGTTTGGGTTCGACTGCAAAACGCCCATAGGCGCGTAACCATCCAGCACTTCCGGCAAGCGCCCTCGATGCTTAACCGAGCCGAGTACGCAGCCAGTGCCGGACCATGCCCGCTGGATGTTTCCATGCCGCTGCTGTTGTGAGGTCCAGCAGAAAATTCGCGGTTGCTCCTGACGTAGCGTCAGGTCATAGCGTCGGCGTTACCGGCGCGAGGTGCGGCGGTGGAAGCGAGTGGAAGCGGATGGACAAGCCGGGAAATGGGCAGGTGTGGAAGGTCGGTGAGCTCGCGTCCGAGATCGGATTGACGGTCCGGACGTTGCATCATTACGACCGCATCGGCTTGGTAAGCCCGGCTGGGCGCACCAATACCGGGCACCGGCTCTATACCGAAGCCGATGTCCAGCACCTGTATCAGGTGGTGGCCTTGCGTCAACTGGGCCTGGGACTGGACCAGATCGCGAACGTGCTCGCCGGCACCATGGCAATCACCCAGGTGCTGGCCGCGCATCGCGATTTTCTGGCTGCTCAGGTCTCTGCGACGCAAGCCCTGCACGCTCTGGTGGCCGCGCTTGCGGCAACGGCGCAGAACCGGCCCGACATCTCCGCGGATCGCTTTCTGGAATTGATCAGGAGGACTGTCATGGTCGACGACACGGTCAAGCAATATTTCACGCAAGAGCAATTGGCACAGCTCGCTCACCGCCGGGAGCAATCCGGCGAGCCCCACGTCGAGCAGGTCGAAGCAGGATGGGGCGAATTGATCTCGCAGGTCGACGCGGCAATCGAGGCCGGGCTGGACCCGGCATCTCCGCAGGCTCAGCAATTGGCCGCGCGATGGATGCGGTTGCTGGAAGAGTTCCACGGTGGTGATACCGGATTGCGCGACAGTTTGTACCGGATGCAAGCCGACAACGCAGAACGAATCCAGAACGAGTTCCGCGGTCCGTCACCAGCCCAGATCGATTTCATCAAGGCCGCGAACGCTTCCCGGGGACAGTAAGGCACCGAACAAACTGACTGTGAAGCAGCCCGATGTCGTGAGCTTGGGGTGGCGCGGGAAGAGCCCCGCGCCACCAGCTTTCGCACTCAACTCGGCCGATGCGGACGGCCGCGGATGCGACTCAGCGCTCGTCTTACGCTGACTTGCGGGCGTTGGTCATGCCCCCTAAAGCTCAACTACTCTGTGGGAGTAAGGCGCGGGATTCTCACCAGCTCAGGACTACCCGCACTCTTATTCAATATTTCGACAGCCTTTTCCTCTGCCTCCGCTGCCTTGTCGGCAAGCGCCGAATCCGTGGGCTCGTCCTGAGCCTTCTGGGCGGCGTCGGCGGCAGAGCGAGCACCGCTGAGGTCGATGGCGGCCTTGGCTCGCATGATGATATCGACCTGGTCGGCGGCCTCGATGGCGGCGTTCGCGGCAGCGTCGACGGCACCGGCGGCGTCGAAGCATTCGTCGACGCGGTCGGCGGCCTGTGAGGCATCTGCCGCATGCACGAGAAGCTGCTGAGTGAGTTTGCGAACGTTCTCGGCACTTTCATCGGCCTTGAAGAGAGCTTCGGCGACGGCTTCGGCGACGGCTTCATTTTCGGCGATGGTGAGTGCGCGAGCGGCGGCGCTGTAAGCGCGCTGACACGCCTGAATGACAAACCCCTTCTCCGACGCCTTCGAAACGTACTTGCCCGTGCACTTACCCTCCCACGGGGGTTCCGCATAGGCGGGTCCCGAGGCACCGATCCCGGCACACAACATCGCCGCGGTCACCGCCAACGCCGTGCACATCCCCCGCCGACGAGATCCCATTCCAACCGGCCCGACGAATTTGGTTCGGGCTCTGCTCATGATCGATTCCTTCCACAAGCGATAGCGGTCATAGGTCCAGTCAACGATGACCATCGACGAGGATCAGCTCACCACGCCGGGCGCCACATCACACGGATCAGTGAACGCACATCGGCAGTGCGTGCGTTGGTCCTCATCTGCCCGAGGCCATAGAATCAGTCCGGGCCTCCGGTCATGCAGCGGCCGTGTCGATTACGCGGCGGCCCGCCAGTGCGGTCACACCGAGAGTGATGCCCGTGCCGACGGCGATAGCGAGCAAATACGGCAGCGGCGCCAGTGCTGCGAGTGGGTCGCCGGTCTTGGCGATCGCGAAAGGCACGGTGCCCGCGAACGCGCCGAGGCAGCCCGCGACGGCGCTGACAGTGATGGCGGCGGCGGCTTCCCAGACGAGCATCCGCCGCGACTGCTCGACCGTTGCCCCGATCAAGTGCCTCGAGGCGAATTCGGTGCGGCGCCGGGCGATGGAGGCAATGAGGTTGTTGGACAGCGCGATTGCCATGAACGCGGCGATGAGGATCACCACCAGATAGTTGACGGCGGCCATCGGCTGCCCGTCACCGCCCGCGGCGCCGTACTGGTTTTCGATGCCCTGCATGGAGAGGGTGCCCGCAGCGACACCTACGAACAGGGTCAGGAAAGTGACCGCCGGACGCATCCGCTCCGGTGCGGCGGCGAGATTGAGCGCTGCCAGATGCCCGGACGCGCCCGCGCGCAGGGCTGGGACCTTTCCGAAAACGAACTCTGCCGAGTTGATCAGCTCTGGTGCGGTCAACCCGCAGCGGTGCGGCCGGGTTGGATGGCGGCGCCGAGAGCGCGGGCGAACAACCCGAGGTCGGACGCGCGGTCACGTTCGATCTCGGTCATCCGCCACCGTCCTGCACCGCCATTCAATGCCCTATGGGCGCGCCGGTCCTCGGTAAGCCAGCTGCGCACATGCTCACCGAGTGAACTGTCGGGGGCGATCGAGACCGGCTCTCCGCGTTCTGCTGCGGCGAGTGCGTCAGCGAGGCCGGGAGTGTCGGTCAAGCCGTGCAGACTGGTAAGCCGTCGTACTTCGGTGACCGCATCGACAGGGCCGTCGTAGCCGGGTCGAACAGCCGGATCGTTGCGTGCTTGGGCGAACCAGGGCTCGATCTGTGCACTCATCAAGGGGCCCTCGAGTGCCTCGAACGTAGGCAGACGGCCGGTGAACTGTTCGATCAACCGTAGGCAACGCCCCTGGGGGCGGTCGTGATTGGTGTCGAAAGCGTCGTCCTCGTAGAAATCGCCATCCTCGTCGAAAATGTCGTCCGCGTCGTCCTTGTTGTCTCCCATAGCGAATCCGACGTCGAGCATGTGGGAGAGCAGGCGGTCGGGATCGGCGCCGTACCGTAGGTGCGGGTAAGGGCAGGTCGGATCGAACCCAGTGATCAACACGCCATCGACTGCATAAGCGAACGCATCAGACGCGTAGTCGTGCCGCAGCACCGATAGCGCCTCGGTTCCGTGTGACAGCGCGGAGGTCAGGCTGATGCCGTTGAACCCGTACGACTCGTATACGACGGTCCATCCACCCAGCGGTAACGCCATCGCCATCTCGGGATATCCATCGTCGAAGTTGTCCAGGTCCCCGACATCGGACCACGTGCGGGTCGCAAACGTACCGGGCAGACCGCCCATTCGCCGCAACGCCTCCGCAGCATCCACATCACGGATGAAGGTGAGACAGTAGATCTCCCCCAGCGAATCTCGTTCCCCACCGTCCGCCCAAGCCAAATCATCGACAGCCACTGGATCACCTTTCGTCAAGCAAGGCTGCACGTGAGTCTAACGTGCTCGCCGCGCGGCGAATTGTTGTGTGCCGCTGCGCTTCCAGGTCTTTGCCGCGGATTTCTGCACAATCCGATACGGCTACACGCAGCGTAGCTCCCCGCGGCCTCTGCGGGATTTCATGATTGCGACGACGGATCCAGCACCGAACTCACTTTCCCCGGACCTGACGTGGTAGCGCAAACACCACGGATTCGTCGGCGGTCGTCACCGATCGCACATCGTCGAAACCGTACTCGGCCAGCATTTCCAGCACACCCTGCACCAGGTTTTCCGGCACCGACGCACCGGAGGTGACGCCGACGGTGCGCGCATCCACCAGCCACGCCGGATCCACCTCGCGGGCGAAGTCGACCAGGTGAGCCGCAGCCGCACCGGCGCTTTTGGCCGCCGCCACCAACTGCCTCGAATTGGCCGAATTGCGGGAGCCGACCACGATCACCAGATCGCACTCCGGCGCCATCGCCTTCACCGCGACCTGACGGTTCTGGGTGGCGTAGCAGATGGTCTGCGACAGCCAGATCACCTTGGACTCGTCGCGCAGTGCCCTCGAGAATCTCGTGGGTTTCTGTCGAAAACCGTGGCGCTGATCAATAGCACGGTGGCCGCGCCATTCTGGGTATCTCGATATCAGAACCGTTGACCCATAAGGCATCTCGGGCCAGCATCGCCGGTTCCGCGTTCAGGGAGCCGGGGCTGACGGCATCGGTGCGTTGATGGTGGCGAAATACTGTGCGGCTGCCGCGATTGCTATGGGTGCGGTCACCAGCAGTTGCCCGGCGACGGTGCCCAGGGCCCCGAGCGCGGCGATCCCGCCGAGGCAGCCGACTGCGGCGGCGGGGATGAACGGCCCGAACAAGCCCACGATGGTCGCTGCCGCTACCGTGGCGCCGGCTATTCCGCCGAGCACACAGCCGACGGCCGCGCCGCCGATCCCGCCGACCAGGGTGCCGATGCTTGCACCCACGCCGAGGGTGCTCACCATCCGCGCCCAGGCGGCCTGCTCACGCTCGTACGGTGTCTTGAACGGCGCGGTGTCCTCGAAAGGTAGGGCGACCGGTCGGTAGACCGCGTGCGCCGGATCCAGCAGTGGGGTCAAGGTAGCGGTACGGCCATCGATCTCGGCGTCGATGGGGAAAACGAAATCGTCTATACGAAAGGATAATTCGGTCCCCGCGACCACCGAACCGGTGGCTGTTTCGACCGCGAGCACGCCATGTTCGATGGTGAGCGCGCCGGAGTCGAGGGTGATGATGGCCGACGTGTCGTTGGCATCGGCGGTGAAACCGATTGGCACTGAGTCGGACTCGGCGGGCGGAGCCGCCTGGACAGGGGCGGCCAGGCCAATCGTCGCGGTGATCGACACGGTTGCGAGGGCGGCGAGGGGGGCAAAGGCGGGCATGGTCGGGGACTCCTCTAACGGTGCTCAGGTTTGGCAGCAATCGAAAAGTGCTGGCGCGCTGGAGAAGCCATACCGGCAGGTCGGCTCCCCAGCGCATCCGCCGCATAAGGCGATGTCGCCCTGGGCGACGGGGTCTTCTATTTTGGGGACTTACGCGCCGACGGAAACGCCGAACTCCGCTTCGATGATCTCGAGCATGGGCTCCCAGGACTTCCACTCGGTGTTCGTGTGGACGGCGACGGTGTGCTGACCGTCCGGGGTACCGACCGCGAAGAAGTAAGTGCCCCAGAAGCTTCCGCCGATGCCGCGCAGCATCCGGCCACCGGTCGCTTGCTTGTCGAACTCGAACACACCGAGGCCGTAGCGGGCATGCGGCATCCAGTAGCCGCCCTCGGTGGAGACGGTGGTCCACATCTGCCGGTGCTGGGCGGGCGGTAGCAGGCTGCCGGTGGTTATCGCGTTGAAGAAGCGGATCATGTCACCCGTGGTGGAGACGACGTTCCCCGCCGCATACCCCAGGGAGGAGTTGAGCACGGTGACGTCCAGGGGCGGCAGGCCGGGCTCCTCCATCAGCGATTGCCAGTTCTCGGGGGTGAGTGTGGCCGGGTCGGCGCCGTCCTTCAGGAACTGATGTGAGTAGCCGTGCGGGTGCGGAGTGGGGTAGTCGGTGTCAGTGGTAGGCCGTACCCAGGTGTGGGTCAGGCCGAGGGGCTGGACGACGCGGCGGTCGACTTCGTCGGCATAACTGTTGCCGGTGATCTTTTCGATGATCGCGCCGGCGATATAGAAGCCGCCGTTGGAGTATTCGAAGCGTTCGCCGGGCGCACAGACCGGCGGCTGGGACACTGCCACCCGCAGCAGTTCCTCGGTGCTGAAGGTGTCGTAGCGATGCTGGTCGAAACCGGAGCGGGTGGCGTAGCGGTAGCTGACCTCCGGGGCCAGGCCGGTGGCGAACAGTCCGCTGGTGTTGCTGAGCAGGTGCCGGATGGTGATCTTGTCGCCGTCGTAGCCGTCGACGTCCAGCACGCCAGGCAGATAGGTGTTGACCGTGTCGTCGAGGCTGAGGCGGCCCTCGGCCTCCAAGGCCAGCATCGTCGTGGCGGTGAAGGCTTTGCCACTGCTGCCGGTGTGCAGGTATTCGCCCGGCACCCGCGGGGAGCCGGTCTCGATGTCGGCGACGCCCGCGGTGCCGAACCAGGTTTGGTCGCCGTTCTTGACCTCGGCGACGATGCCGGGGATGGCGATCTCGGCCACCGACCAGTCGAGCACCCGCTGTACCTTCTCGTTCGCTGCCATTGCATTGCCTTCCGGGTTGTTTCTTCCGATGTCCCGCAACGATCTCCGGCAGCTCTGACAGACGGCTTATATCCCGCTTCCAGCCCCGTAGGCGGGCCATAAGGCCGTGCTCGATCGGTAACCTGGAGCGCGTGCGGATCGAGGTGTTGGGGCCGGTTCTGGCGTATACCGATGAGGGCGAGTCGATCGACCTGGGCGGCACCATGATCCGTGCGCTGCTGGCCAGAATGGCGTTGGCCGCAGGTGAAGTGGTGTCGGTCGACGCGCTGCTCGACGCGCTGTGGGGGCCCGGCGGCACCGTCAACGCTTTGCACGCGTTGGTGCATCGGCTGCGCAAGGCCCTGGGCGACGCCGCAGTGGTGGAGAGGGTGGCCGGCGGGTATCGCCTGCGCGTACGCACCGAACAGGTCAACGCGGCCCGGTTCGAGGAACTGGCGAAGCGAGGCAGCCGCGAACTGGCCGCCGGCGAGGCGCAGCGGGCGGCCCCGCTGCTGGACGAGGCGCTGGCGCTGTGGCGGGGAGACGCGCTGGCCGACGTGCGCGACATCCCGTTCGCCCGGGCGGCCGGCGCGCGCTTGGAAGAGCTGCGTGCCGGGGCCGTCGAAGACCGCTTCGAGGCAAAGCTGCGGCTCGGCCGGCACGGCGAGATCCTGGCCGATCTGGACGCGGCGGCCGCGGCACATCCGTTGCGGGAACGGCTGGCCGGGCTGCGAATGCGGGCTTTACACGCGGTGGGTCGCCAGTCCGAGGCGCTGGCCGTGTTCGAGCAGGTCCGCGCGACGCTGGCCGAGGAGCTCGGCGTCGACCCCTCCGCGGACCTTCGCAACACCCACCTCGCCGTACTCCGGGGTGAGCCCCGGGCCGAACAATCTCGACCGGAGGCGGTGCGAGGACGTCTGCCCGCCCAGCTGACCAGCTTCGTCGGCCGGGAGGACGAGCTGAAGTTGCTGGCCGGAGCGCTGGAAACCTCCCGGCTGGTCACCGTCGTGGGACCCGGAGGAGTGGGCAAGACCCGGCTGGCCGTAGAGGCGGTGAGCCGGCATCGGGCTCACCGGCGCGGTCGGGTCTGGCTCGTTGCCCTGGCTGGAGTGCGCACGGCCGACGGACTGCCGGAGGCGGTGCTGGGCACCCTCGGCGCCGCCGATCCCCAGCTATCCGGCACGCCGCTGGAGCGGGTGGTCAACCTGCTCGCCGGCGGGGAAGGCGTACTGGTACTGGACAATTGCGAACAGATCTCGGCGCACGTCGCGGAGTTCGCCGGGCATCTGCTCGAGCACCGGCCGGACCTCACCATTCTGGCCACCAGCCGAGAGCCGCTCGAGGTCATGGGTGAGACGCTGTGCCGCCTCGGCCCGCTCGATCTTCCCCCGGCGCACGCAGATCCGGTTCGCGCTTCCGAGTCGGCCGCGGTGCGGCTGTTTCTCGACCGGGCCGCGGCCGTACAACCCAGCTTCGCTCTGGACCGGACAACCGCGGCCCCGGTTCTGGACATCGTGCGCCGGTTGGACGGGCTACCGCTGGCCCTGGAACTGGCCGCCGCGCGCCTGCGGACCATGAGCGCCGAGCAGATCGCGCGACGGCTGGATGACCGCTTCCGGCTGCTCAGCACCGGCAACCGAACCGCGCAACCGCGCCAGCGGACCCTGCACGCGGTCATCGAATGGAGCTGGGATCTACTCAGCGCGCAAGAGCGCGCGCTGGCCGCCCGGATGTCGATATTTCCGGCGTGGGCAGATGCCGCCGGGATCGAGGCGGTCTGCGCCGATTCGGCGGGGGTACTACCCGCAGACGAGATCGTCTACCTCCTCGACTCCCTGGTCGACAAGTCCATCGTGGAACGCGCCGGTGACGCGTACCGGATGCTGGAAACCATCCGCGCCTACGCCGCGGACAAGCTCCGGCTTGCCGGCGAGGACGAAGCCGTCCGGCGCGGGCTCATCCGATACTTCGCCGACCTGACCGAAGAACACGAGCCGCTGCTGCGCTCCGACCAGCAGCTGGGTTCGCTGCGGCTGTTCCAGGCCGAGTACGACAATCTGATCTTCGCCCTGCAGACAGCCATCGACAGCGGTGACGCTTCGAGCGCCGCCCGGATTCTCGGGCCGCTGTACTGGTATTGGGTCATGCTCCGCTACGACGCTCGGGCCGAGGACTACATCGCCAAGGTCGCCGAGTTCGGCGACGCACTCCCCCCGGACGCCAGGGCCGCCTTCACCGCCCTGCACCTGATGGGCGTCGAGGGCCGGCCGCTCACCGACCCCGAGCGGTTGCGCGCGGTCATCGACGACTGCGCGCGCACCGGCGCGCTGCGCCGCTATCCGATGCTGCTGACGACCGTGGTGGTGCTGGCGGCGATGCTCGGGCTGGACGAACTGCTCGCCCGGGAGGTCGCCCGGGCGCGCAGCGGTTCGGACCGCTGGGCAATCGCCTGCACCTTCATGATCGAAGCCATGCTGCATCGCGAACGGGGCGCCCGAGAGAATTCCATGACCGCGATGGCCGCGGCGCTGCGCCTGTTCGAGGAGCTGGGCGATCGGTGGTGGACTGCGAAGACGCTGTACGGTCTGGCCCAGATCCACACCATCGCCGGTGACCACGCCCAGGCGATCGCCGCCTACGAGCAGAGCATCGTGATCGCCACCGACCTCGGCTCGCAGGACGAGGTCTCCACCCGGCTCGGGCTCGCCACCGAACGGATGCGCGCCGGCGACCTCTCCGGCGCCAAGCGCGACATCGACACCGCAAAGCGAGCCGCCTCGCAGCGAGGTCATGCGGTGCTGGAGATCGAGATTCTCGGCATCCTGGCCGAACTGTATCGCCGCTCCGGAGATATCGACCGCGCCGATCGAGAACTCGAACGGATGGAGGCACTCCTCGGCAAGCTGACCCTGCCCACGAATACTATCGAAGCTCGACTGCTCCCTGCCCGGGTCGCCAACCTCCTCACCGCAGGCGATGCCGTACGCGCCCGCGAACTACTGCCCCGCGCCGCCGACGCGGCGCAGGCGATCATGGATGCCCCCGTCGCTGCACAACTCCTGGCCAGACTGCTGTTGCTGGAGGGCGATCCGGCCGGCGCGGCCACCGCGCTCGGCCTGAGTCAGGCCATCCGCGGCTCCTTCGACCACGGCGACACCGAGCTGCGCGCCTGCGCGGAAGTCCTCGCGAAATTGCTCGGCCGCACCGACTACGACGCCGCTTATCGACAGGGTGTCGACTTGACCCCGCACGAGGCCACCGACCGTCTGACAAAGCTTTGCGTATAAGGCCGGATCAACCGAACTCATTCAGCAATACCAAGCCTTCTCAACCTATTTCGCGGCCCGTGACCAACCCGATCCACTGCACGCCGCCACAGCGCGACAGGAATTCTTCGCCAACCCCTGACGTGACCACTACCCGGCCCCGGTTCATCCACGGATGAGTCGGGGCCGCGCTCAGCACGTGCATCCAATCCCACGCGCATACAGGCAGATACGCAGAAGTTCTGGTCGTATGGCGACTGCTTGGCGGATGACGAGCGCGCACTGTCGGTGGTCGGGAATCGCTCGGCCCGTTGACCTTTCGCGGGCCGCGCTGGAAACCGCGCGGAAGCTAACGACGCCTTCAGCCCGGTGGCCTCGAGTCTGATGGGTTCGGCGGCCGCAACCATACTCGCCACACCACTTATGGGCCGTCTGACTCGCGGAATAATGCACACACTTCGCTCGACGGAAATCAATTGTGTCGCAAACAATATGTGACTTAGGTTAGCGATATGACGATCGCGTACGAGTGGCGAGGCGACTTCGAGAACTCGGCCGTCAACATACTGCATGCCGAGGGTTTCGATCACCCGGTCCTCGACATCGACTGGCTGACGCAGGTCCACGGCCACAGTCTCGGCTGGGTCTGTGCTCGGCAGGATGGCGAACTCGTCGGCTTTGTCAATGTCGCATGGGACGGCGGCGTCCATGCGTTCGTCCTGGACACTCTAGTCAGCCGTGAGCTGCGCCGGAGCGGGATCGGAGCCGAACTTGTCGCCGCCGCCGTCCGGGGAGCGCGCGCTGCGCGGTGTGAATGGCTGCACGTCGACTTCGACGATCACTTACGGACGTTCTACTTCGACGCCTGCGGATTCCAGTCGACCAGCGCGGGACTCATCGCACTCTGAATCCGGGCACCCTGCGTAGCCTGGCTCTCGACGCCGTTGATCGCGCACCCGACCAGCTCGGTGAACCTCTGGGAAATGCGCTTACCTCGCAGTCAGCCTCAATGCGCGCACCATCTGGCCGGATGAGCCGAGCACCGATCACACCGTCCATATCCATGCCGCCCCCTTCTATCCCGAACGAGCGGCATGGCTGGCCGCGCAGGTCGGTCTCACGATCGTCGGTGAGCCCGAAATGTCAGCCCTATGACCAAAAGTCAACGTCCGCTCTATGCCGCTGAGCGCCCGGCCGAACGCCTCAGGCCGGCACCGCGGCGGGATGCACCGCCATTCCGAAGAGCGTGCACACTGTGCCGAAAGGTAGTGGCTCCGGTGCCACTCCAGATCGTCGGGGTAACGCCACTGACTTCCTGCCGTGTCGGCATTCACTCATGTATCAAGCCGTTGGTGGCGCTGGCTGTGGGCTGGTGGCGCGCTGGATCGTGGTGAGCAGTTCGTCGGTGCAAGCGGCCAGATCGAACCCGGGCTGGGAGGCGGCGCGCAGGATGACACCGTTGCGGAGCGAGAGGATGAATCCGGCCATCAGGTCCGGATCGAAGTCCCGGAAATCGCCTTCGTGCTGCCCGTCTGTCAGCAGTTCGGCCAGTTTCGCTCGATCCGAGTTCGCCTGCCGATCACGGGATTCGGTATCCGGAGCGGCGGATTGCAGGTCCAGCATCGTCACCAGGTGGTTGCGGTGACCTTGCATGAACTCGCAGTTGGCCGTCACGAAAGCGGCGAGGCGTCCGGCCGGGGTGCCGTGGTCGCTGCGCGCGGCGACGAACGCGGTGAATTCGGCCAGGATTGTGCGCATCACCTCGGCCATCAAGCATTGTTTGCTCGCGAAGTGATAGGAGATGAGGCCGGTGCTACTCAACCCGGCGGTGCGCGCGATGGCACTGAATGACGCACGCGCGTAACCCATTTCCGCGATGGTGTCGATCGCGGCCCGCACGATCTGCGCCCGGCGGGCCCGCTCGATGGCCGTGGGCTCCCCCTGCTTTCTCGTCATGGCCGGGTGATCGTCAGGACGTAGGCGTGCTGTTGGGGATTCGCGTCGGGCGGTAATTGGATCGTGAGGTCGTCATCGTGCTGGTGCCAGCGCAGTTCCGCGGCCTCGCCGATGAGTTCGACCGTGGACGACGGCGGGATTCGAAGGTCGCGCAGGGTGATCTCGCCGGTGTGCTGGTCGGCCAGCACGATCGCGAATATGGTGTCGTCCTTGCGTGTGAACCGGACCTGATCGCCTGCGGTCGTGGTGGTCGCAGTCTGTTCCCAGGGGGTGGTGTCGTAGATCGCGTCCCCGTTTCGTGAGAGCCAGGCGCCGAGCGCACGCAAGGGGCGCAGTTGCAGTTCCGGAATCCGGCCGGCGCCATCGGGACCGACATTGAGCAGCAGATTGCCGCCTTTGGCGACCACGTCCGCGAACAGATGGATCAACTCGGTTCCCGTGAGGGTGTCGGCGCTCGTCTCCTCGGCGTTGTATCCGAAAGACCTCCCCAGACCCCGGGTCAGCTCCCAGGCCCCGGTCGGTGCGGTGGCGGGCGGAGAGTACTCGTGGGTTGCCAGGTCGTAGTGGAAGTTCTTGACCGGCTCGGGAATCCCGCTGCCCCGCTTCGCCATTGCCTTCAGGGCGATACCGATGAACCCGAGATACGCCGCGCGCGCGAGGCGGTTGCCTGGCAGGTTCGGTTGCATCCAGCGATCGTTGACCACGCCGTCGCCGACCGTGTCGTAGTAGTGGGCCATGATTTCGTGCGGGTCGATCTCGGCGGGCCAGCCCATGTCGTTCCACAGGATCGAGGGCCGATAGGTGTCGATCAGCTCCCGCCACTGCGCGGCCGCATACCGGGCGTATCGCGGACCCAGCGCCTGATGCCGGATCAGGTCGGTCATAGTCCTGAGCGGCTGCTCCCGGAACGTCCAGTCCATCCCGCCGCAGTAGTACAGCCCCATCCGCATGCCCTGTCCCCGCACCGCCTCGGTCAGCTCACCCACCAGATCGCGACGGGAACGGAAGGCGCCGGGGACATGTGGATTCTCGATACCGGTGGGCCACAACGGATATCCGTCCAGATGACGAGTGACCATGACGACATACCGGGCACCCACCTCGGCGAAGAGCCGCGCCCAGTCGGCGAAGTCGACCGACCCCGCCGCCTCGTCGAACGCTGATCGGAAATCGGCATAGGGAACCTCCGCACCGTAGGTTGCCGCATGATGCACCGCCGTCGGCGAGCCCGGCACCCGCATCGAGTTGAGATACCACTCCGCATAGGGGATCCGGTCAGCGGTGGTCTTGCCCGCCGCCAGGTTCTGCATGAACGCCGAATAGTCCGCATCGGTGCGCTCCGCGAAGGCAGGCACCGAGTACAGGCCCCAATGGACGAAGATGCCCAGCTTCGCCTGCCCATACCACTCCGGAATCGGCCGCGCCCCAAGCGATTCCCTGTCCGGCGCATACGTCATGACCACTCCAGTGCATCCACTTGCAATTTTGCTTACTCAAGCAAAAATAGCACGAGCAAGCAAAAATTTTCGCGAGGACAGCTAGCAGCTGCATGCGGTCGATACCCGGGCGGATCGATGCAAGGCCAGCCCCTATCGGTGATCTTTCGGATCTGTGGGGAAATCGGCGTTCGCAGGCAGCGTCAGCTTTCGGAGTCGTGGGTATGGGCGCAGGCGCCCAATGGTCAGGTGCTCAGCCGAAGTCGGCGCGTCCGGCCCGGCTACGGCCCGAGGCGGCGCACAATGCCCCGATGATCAATGACGGCATAGCCCTCGAGCACGTTCGTGATCACGGGGCGGGTGCAGAGATGGGGGGTTGTGGAGCCGTCAGCTGACCTCATCTAGTTCGGTGCCGTCTGGGCGACGGAGGGGCGGCGCCAGCCTTCCGCCAACGAGGAGAAAGTCGTGACCTGGCAAGGTCTTTCGGCAGCGAGAGGCACTTTTGTGCGGGCGGGCGCGGCCGTAGAATCGATGGTGGATGGATTTGGTGTCAAGCCGGTCTGTTCAGCATGGCAACGGCCCCGCTCCCCGGTCCCTGGTCGGCCCG